>NZ_CAKJTR010000025.1:0-4639 GCF_917627355.1 Protofrankia sp. Cj3
TCTCACACACGCTCTAAGGCACACTTGGTTGCGTGGGACATTATCGACACGGCCGCAAGGTTCCAGCATTACCGCCCGCGCAGCACAACGCGATCAGAGCCGTCAGTATCGTGCTGGTCTTCGCCCTGGTCGCGTTGACCACTTGGCGGCCCGCCCTATTCGCCGCGCCGGCGCTCGTGGTGATTGTCGGGCTCGCCGGCCTGGACCAGTCCGTCGTCACCGCCGGTGGCCGAGCCCGGCCCGCGGGCACGGGCACGGGCGATCCCCTCGGACGCGGAGCAGCCGAGGGTGTTTCCGGCCTGGATGATCCCGACAGCCACGCCGACACCGCGGCCATCACCCTGGCGCTGCCTCGCGGGCGGTCAGCCGGTTCTCGTCTCCGGCCGTCGCCCGACGACAGCCGGGCAACGGCCGGAGACGACGTGCTCTCCTGGTCGCCCCTGGACGAAGCCGGGCTGGAGGATCCTCTCGCCACCCACACGATGGCGATCGACATGCGGGTGCTCCTGGATGACGGCCCTGCCTGGGTACGCTGACCGCTGCTGCCAGCTCTTCTCATCCGCTACGAGCGACCGGCAAGCGGATTGTTGGCGTACAAATTTGATCTTCGCTGGTAGCGTACCGCGCCCGGGAAGGTGGCTCCGGGAGCCGACGGTTCACGTTTCGGCAAGCCCTACCCAGCGCTGCCCTGATCACCGTTTTCCCGGGCCGTGAGGAGGGCGAGGACCTGCGCGGTGGCGTGGCGGACCGCGTCCGCGTCACCACCGTCCCGCCCCGCCGCGAGACCGATGAGAAACGCGGTGACCGGAGCGGCGGGCCGGGCGACGCCGTGCGCGACATCACGCGCGAGATCGAGCACACCGGGGACGTCAAGCTGAGTGGGGTCAAGGCCAAGCGCGCCGGCCGCCGCGGCCACCCAGTCATCAAGAGCGCTCACCGAGCCATCCTCGCCCACCGGCGTGCCCGCTCGAGATCCGCCGGCTCGTCGCAGTCCAGCGTGGTGCGCTCATCGGCGGGTACCGCCACCACCCGCGGGCCGGCCAGCACCGACCGCAGCGCCACCCCGGCAGGCGCGGTGGGGAGCCGCGCCCGCAGCACGGATGTGCGCCATACCCCGGTCAGGTACTGGCGCCGACCGGCCGGATCAATCAGGAGCGCGCCCCACGGCGGAGCAGCACCGCGCTGGCCGGCTCCGGTGGTCTCCCGGTCAGCGCCGCCCACGGCCCGCACGAGCGCGGCGACCGTTCCCGCGGTGAGAAACGGGAGATCGGCCGCAAGCACGGCAACCAGCGGTGCGCTCACCAGCTCCAGCCCGGCGGCAAGAGCGGCGACCGGCCCCCCGCCGGGCGGCCGCTCACAGGTCCAGGCCACCGGGCGTGCCAGCCGGACCGGACGTACCGGCCCGACCACGATCACCTCGCGCGCGGTGGCCACCGCCGCGAGAACACGATCAAGCAAGGTCCGGCCACCGACGGTCGCCAGCGGCTTGTCCGCACCGCCGAGGCGGCGGGCCGACCCGCCGGCAAGCACCACCGCGTCCCAGCTCATCCGCCGATCGCCGACATCGGTCGCGACGGCTGCGCAAAGTCCGGGCCGTTGAC
This sequence comes from Protofrankia sp. Cj3, assembly GCF_917627355.1. NCBI lineage: Bacteria > Bacillati > Actinomycetota > Actinomycetes > Frankiales > Frankiaceae > Protofrankia > Protofrankia sp. Cj3. The sequence goes on from NZ_CAKJTR010000025.1 coordinate 1,602, forward strand.
ACCGTGCCCGGCGCGCTTGCCCCGGACGGCCGCGGCCCACAGGTGCGCAAGGTCCGCGTCGTCGGCCCCGGCCCGCATCGGCGTGCGCAGATTGGTCTCCGTGTCAGCGAACAGGCAGGAACGGAGCTGCCCGTCAGCGGTGAGACGGACCCGGTCGCAGGCGGCGCAGAACGGCGCGGTCACCGAGCCGATCACTCCGACCGTTCCGGGCCCGCCGTCCACGGCGAACAACTCGGCCGGCGCGCTACCGCGACCGGGCAGCGCGGTGACGGTGAACTCGGACCGGAGCCTGGCGAGGATCTCCGCTCCGGTGACCATCACGCCACGATCCCAGCTGTGCTGGGGGTCGAGCGGCATCTGCTCGATGAAGCGCAGGGCGTAGCCTCGCTCCAGGCACCATCGCAGCAGGGACGGCGCCTCGTCATCGTTGACGTCCCGCAGGAGCACCGCGTTGACCTTCACCGGTGCCAGCCCTGCCGTGGCCGCGGCGGCCAGACCCGCGCGCACATCCACAAGCCGATCCCGATGTGTCATCGCCAGATAACGGTCAGCGCGTAACGTGTCCAGCGAAACGTTCACCCGGTCCAGGCCGGCCACGCGCAGCGCGGCGGCAAAACGGGCCAGCGACGTGCCGTTGGTGGTCATGGACAGCTGGACGCGGGGACGCAGCATCGCCAGCTGGGCGACGAGGTCGACCAGGCCCGGCCGAACCGTCGGCTCACCGCCGGTCAGCCTGATCTCGTTCACGCCGAGCCGGGTGACCGCTATCCGCGCGAGCCGGACAACCTCGGCGTCGGTCAGCATCTCCGCCCCCGGCAGCCAGGCCAGGCCGTCAGCGGGCATGCAGTAGGTACACCGCAGGTTGCAGCGGTCGGTCAGTGAAATCCGCAGATCGGTGGCGACCCGCCCGAAGGAATCCCGTAACGCCACCGTCTCAGCCTAGAGCGGCGTATCCGGCGTGACGCGAGGGGATCGGGCCGGGATACCGGTGTCACACTCAGATGGGCCGGCGAGGCGTGCCGATCTATGGTGGAGTGGGCGCGGGCTGACCGGGCAGGCCCACGGTGCCGCGCGCCGCGTGGGAGGCGCTGTGCCCGGGTAGGCCCGGTGCGGGTCGGCGGCAACAGGAGGGCATAGGCGAAATGCAGGTCTTCGGTGTCGACATCGGCGGTACCGGCATCAAGGGTGCACCCGTCGACATTGACGAGGGCAAGCTCACCGCGCCCCGCGTCCGGATCCCGACGCCGCAGCCGTCGCGGCCACCCGCCATAGCCAGGACCGTCGCCGACGTCGTGGCCCATTTCGGCTGGACGGGGCCGGTCGGGGCCACCTTTCCCGCCGTGCTCAAAGACGGTGTCGCGAGGACGGCGGCCAACGTCGACCCGAGCTGGGTGGATACCGACCTGGCCGCGACCCTGCGAACGGTCCTGCCAGGCGGCGCCACGGTGATTAACGACGCTGACGCCGCCGGAATCGCCGAAATGACCTTCGGTGCCGGCCGTGACGTCGGTGGTGTCGTACTCATGACGACGTTCGGCACCGGTATCGGCACGGCGCTGTTCCTGCACGGCCAGCTCCTCCCGAACACCGAGTTCGGTCATCTTGAGATCGGCGGGCACGAGGCGGAGGCCCGAGCCTCCGAGGCGGCCCGGGAACGCGAAGATCTTTCCTGGGAAAAATGGGCGAAGCGGGTCAGCCGCTATCTGAACGCGCTGGAAGCGCTGCTGTGGCCCGATCTCATCATCATCGGCGGCGGCGCGAGCCGAAAAGCTGATCGCTTTCTCGACCGTCTCGATGTCCGCACCAAGGTGCTCCCCGCCCAGCTGCAGAACGACGCCGGGATCGTCGGGGCCGCGCTGTTCGCGGCCGGTGACCAGACCCGTCCCAAAGCGGCGGTGCGAACGCCGCGCCGACGGCCGCCCGCCACCCGCCCGCCCGGAGGCCGCCGTCCCTGACCATGAGGCATCTGGCCAGCCCGCCGAACGGCCGACGCGCCGCTGCCGACAGACCGGGCGCCCGTGTCGACGGGATGCCGACAAAGCGTGTCGGCATCCCGGGGTGAGACATCGTGGATGTGCCGATGGCAAGCTGTGGGGTAGGCATGAACGGCGGGTTCGACAGTCCGGATACTCACCGTCACCAAACGTTTCAGGGCGGGCTCGGACGACGCCGATGAGGAGGCGCCATGCGTGAGCTGCGAGCGGTCGCGCTCAGCGAGGACGGCGGCTACCTCGTGCTCGCCGAGACCGCCGGCGGACCTGATCCGGAGAAGTTCCGGGTACCGGTCGACGACCGGCTCCGGACGGTGCTGCGCGGGGGACGGCGCAGTGAGGTTCGCCAGGAAAGCGCCCTGACCCCGCGGGAGATCCAGGCGCGCCTACGCGCTGGTGAGACGACCGCCGAGGTCGCGCGGGTAGCGGGCATACCGGTCGAGCGGGTCGAACGCTATGAGGGCCCGGTCCTGGCCGAGCGGGCCCGGGTGGTACAGGAAGCACGGGCGGCGCTACTGCCCAAGGACCCCGGCGGCGCCCCCGGCCGGCCGCTGGGCGAGGTGGTGGACGCCCGGCTGATGGCCGCGCAGGACGATCCCGGCGGCGCGCAGTGGGATGCCTGGCGCCGGGTGGACGGGATCTGGCTGGTACAGCTGACCTCGGAGAGCCGGTGCGCACGCTGGACCTGGGACCCGGTTGTGCGCCGTGTTCGTCCGCACGACGATGCCGCCCGAGCGCTGGTGGCCCCTGAGGTAGCGGCCGACCCCACAGCGCAGCCGGCACCCGCGCCGCCGCCCGTGCAGGCCGGTCCTGCCCGTCCGCCCGGTCCCGCGTTGACGCTGGTGCAGGAGCCGGCCGCCACGCCGGCCGCGCCGAGCGCACACCCGCCGGTCGTGGTAACGCCGCCCACGCCGGTCCAGCCGGCCTCGGCACGGGGGCGGACACACGGAGCCTCCCGGCCCGCCGCCCGGGGTGAAGCACCCGCGCGGGTTCCCGCTCCCCCGGCCGCGCCGGTCAGATCAGCGCAGCCACAGCCACAGTCACAGC
>NZ_CAKJTR010000025.1:5061-12750 GCF_917627355.1 Protofrankia sp. Cj3
GGCCCCGCGCCGACGCCTACGGCGGCGGCAGTCACCGAACCCGAACTGGCGGTTGCCGTCCCACCGGTCACCGCCGTGCCGCTGGCCTCCGGCGTCTCCCCGCAGCCACCGTCCACGCCGGAACCGGCGCCTGGGCCCGAACCTGATGACACGGGGCAACCACCGCGCGGGCGCCAGGGTGCGCCCGCGCGGGCGGCCGAGCGAGGTGCCGGCGGTCGCCGGGGCCGTAAGTCCGTCCCGGCCTGGGACGACATCGTCTTCGGTGCCCGGCGCCCGTAGCGGCGCCCCCGCGGGCACGCGATCATGGCTCTGTTCCGCGGCTCCGGCGGCCAGGTCGCCGGGTTGCTCTGTGAGGGAACCGTCACACCGGCGGCGTGGAACCAAATCCCGACGAAGACTGTTGAAGATGGTGTGACTGGAACCACTACCAAACCGACGCTGACCAACCTCGACCGGTGCGACCGGTGCGGCGCGCAGGCGTATGTGCGGGTCGTGCTTCCCGGTGGCGGCGAACTGCTGTTCTGCCGGCACCACGCCAAGTCCCACGACTCGAAGCTACGAGCCGTGGCTGCCGAATACCATGATGAAACCGACAAGTTGACCATTTCGCCCTGAACCACCTTCCCCCATATTGTGTATTCGGCCCCGCCTGCCAGATCGGCTTCGCCGATCCGGCAGGAACTCCGAATTGGTGAGCCACGATCAGAAGGTCACAGTCACCACTTTCAGCCGGGTCTGAGCGTGTCTCTCATCCTGGAGCCGTACCGTGGTGCGCGTGCCGATGGCGGATCGAATGTTGCCCGCGGTGCCACGGGTACCCGGCCCAGTGGCTGATGCGTCGCCGTTCCCGTCGGCTGACCCGGCTCCTCCTCATTCGCTGAGCCACTCGTCAACATCGGCCCAGACGCCGCAAGTGGCTGCCTCGCGCGAACCGGTGTTCATGCGTGTTCTCACACTCGCCCACCAGACCGTCGCGGGAGCCTGGCGCGACCGTGTGCTCGGTCTCGCGGCCGAGGCGGGTTTCTGGCAGCTGCTGTCCCTTCCCCCCCTGCTGCTGGCCATCCTCGGCACGATCGGCTATATCGGGGACGTACTTGGCGCCGACGCCGTCGACAGTGTTCGGCAGAGCGTGCTCAGCGCGGCGAACGACCTGCTGACACCCGCGGTCGTCGACGACGTGGTGCGCCCGACCATCAACGAGATCCTGACGCACGGGCGCCCGGACGTGATCTCCATCGGTTTCCTGCTGTCGCTGTGGACCGGATCGTCCGCGATGGCCACCTACGTCAACACCATCACGATCGCTTACGGACAGCGCGAGCTACGCTCAGCGGTACGTAGCCGGCTGCTGGCGCTGCGCCTCTACCTTGCGCAGGTCACCAGCGGGGTGATCCTCCTCCCCGCGCTCGTCCTCGGGCCGGGCCTGCTCTCCCGCATTCTCAACGCGGAACACCACCACTCCGTGGGATGGCTGCTGAAGATCCTGTTCTGGCCTGTCGTCGCCATATTCTCGCTGGCGATGCTCACGTCCCTATACCACTTGGCGCTGCCGTCCCGACGGCCGTGGCGGCGCGCGGTGCCCGGAGCGCTGCTGGCCATGGTGGTCTGGAACGTCGGCAGCTACCTGCTGCGTCTCTACCTGGAGACCGTGTTCGGCCATGAACTGATCTACGGCTCGGTAGCCGCGCCCGTCGCGGCGCTTCTTTTCTTCTATATCACCGCGCTCGCGGTTCTGCTCGGCGCCGAGCTCAACGCCGCCATCGACGGGGTGACCAAATCCGTGCTGGTGCCCGCCGAATCGCAGCCGCCAGCGCCCGATGCCGCGGATGCCCCCATGCCACGTTCCCGCCTCCGGCGGCGGTCCCGGCGGCGCGCCCGCGTTCAGTAGGTACACGAACCAGCCGGTTGCACCAGCGCGGGGGTGGCGGTACCCGATGCTCTGGAGGCGGCCGTGGGCGTTGCCGCGGCCCGGATCGTCGCGGCCGCCAGAACGACCGCTGCCGTATCGGGCGCGGCGCCCGCGCTCACCGGCGCCGCGCCCGCGCCCGCGCCCGTGCCCGTGCCTGACACGGTCGCGTGCACGGATGCCGACGGCTGGCCGCCGCTGAGACCGGCCACGAACGACGCGAGTTTGCCGGGATCGGTGAGCAGCACCGACTGGCCGCCGATCTGGCCGGGTGACGCTGGGACGGTCGCCAAGCGGACGCCGCCGGTACCGACGCCGCGCAGCCGGACCGCGAGCGGCGCCAGGTCCGCCAGCGATGTGTCGTCACCGACGCTGATGGACGAGGTGACCGCGTCCATCAGCGAGGCCAGCCTGACCGGGTTGGCCAGCGTGCTGGTCGATGTTGCCGCTCGAAAGATCACTCCAATGAACTGCTGCTGGCGGCGGATCCGGTCGAGGTCCGCTTCGGGCAGGCCGTAGCGCTGCCGGACGAAGGCCAGCGCCTGCTCGCCGTTGAGCATGTTGTCGCCCACGTGGCCGTGCCACCCCGACATCTTGTCGTCAAGATTGGTCCTGCTCCCGTTGGGCAGCGGCCGTACGCACACGGTCACCCCGCCGAGCGCGTCGGTCATCCGCTGGAAACCGACGAAGTCGATCTGAAGATAATGATCTATACGTATTTTCGTCAGTTCCTCGATGGTGCGTATCAGCAGGGACGGTCCGCCCAGGGCGAATGCGGCATTGAGCTTCGACCTGCCCGCGGTGTGTTTGTGCCCGGCGCTATCGGTATAGGCGGGGATCGTCACCCACAGATCCCGCGGGAACGAGGCGAGCGTGGTGGAACCGTTGGCGTCCAGATGAGCCAGGATCGTCGTATCCGAACGCTGGCCCTCGACCTCGCCGAACTCACCGGCTGTCCCGGCGCGGCTGTCCGAGCCCACCAGGAGGATGTTCTGGGTTTCCCCAGCCGCGCCGGCCGGCCGCCGGTCGGCGGCGGGGAAGACCACCGGGACATGGGTCACCTTGCCGTCGTAGTACCGCAACGCCAGCCAGCCGCCGCCGGATATGAGCAGGAGCACCAGCGAGAGCAGTCCCGCCGCGGCGGTGACCAGCCGGCGCGGGATGGACGCCGGTGGTCGCGGCGGGGTGGGTGGGGTGGCATCGGAACCCTCCTCGCCCGCGGACCGCTGCCCGCCACCGCCAACCGGCCACCCCGCGGCGCGCTGGACCTGCCCGTCCGGAGGCCACGTCATAGCCCGCCCCCTCGCTCACCCCACCATCCGGGGCGCCTTCGCCAGTCATGTGGACGTTCCGCGGCCGCGGAAACGTTCCCCAGCCCAGGTGTCATGCTCACGACACCCACGATCATCGGTCGCGGCTGAATTCGGCCCGGATGGCCGGGCCGTCCGCATCGAGTGTGGGAGCGGGAGGCCGGGTCGACGGCTCCGGCCACTCGGGCATTTTCACCGGATTGCCGGGTAACGGCAGGCCACCGGCTTCCACCACCATGTGCCGAAAATCGGCCTGGTCCGAGGAGACGGCTTCGGCGACATCGTTGATAGGGCCGCACGGGATGCCCGCCTCGTGCAGAATCGCGAGCCATTCGGCAGCAGGCCGGGTACGCAGGGTGTCTTCCGCTTCGCGTTTGAACGAGTCCAGCGCCGACAACCGGGCGCTGTTGGTGACGAAGCGGCGATCGGCGGCGAGATCCGCGCGATCCAGCGCCTGGCACAACCGGCTGAAGAGGGCGTCGTTCGCGGCGCAGATCACAATGCTGCGGTCCGCACACGCAAACGTGTCGAACGGCGCGATCGAGTAATGTGCGTTACCTATACGTGGTGGAGTTGTCCCGGTAGCGAGATAGGACAACGCGGCACCTTCGAGCAGCGACAGTGAGGCATCGAACATAGCGATGTCAACGTAGGTGCCGCGGCCGGTCGTGTTCCGTCCGTGCAACGCCGCCCCGATGGCGCCGAAAGCGTACAGCCCGGCGGCGAGGTCGGCGATCGGGACCCCCGGCTTCACCGGTTCGCCGGCCGGTGAACCGGTGATCGACATAATGCCGGCAGCGGCCTGCACGACCGCGTCGTAGGCAGGGCGGTTTCGCCACGGCCCGGTCTGCCCAAAGCCCGAGATGCTCACATATACCAGCTGAGGATTGCGCCGCGACAACGCGGTCCAGCCGAGACCGAGGCGGTCCATCACGCCGGGCCGGAAGTTCTCGACCAGCACATCAGCCCGGTCGATGATGGATAGTAACGTCGCGTGATCGTCGGCATCCTTCAGATCGAGCGCGACCGACTGTTTGCCACGGTTCACCCGGGCGAAGTACAGCGACCGATCGTCCATGAACGGACCGTAGGATCGGGAGTCATCTCCGTGGCCAGGCCGTTCCACCTTGATGACCCGGGCGCCGAGATCGGCAAGCATCAACGTGGCAAACGGCCCGGCCAATACCCGAGTGAGATCGACGACAAGAAGACCATCCATGGGACCCGGTGGCACAGGCACTCCTGCGACGCTACCCGCCTTGAGCGCCGCAGCCTACCGTTGGAACTATGAGTACGCAGTCGGGCGGAACCCCGCCTTCCCCGGACAGATCCACATTGCCAACCAGCGCGGACGGCCAAAGCCCACCCCCCGGCGATACGCTTGTTTCTGACAGCGCGTCAGCCGCCACGTCATCCCCGGCGACGGCCGAGGCAGACAGCGCCGATCCGGACGGGATGGCCAGCCACGATCAGCAGCCACCAGCCGCCTTCCGTCGATTTATGGCCAGCGGATGGGCGCCGGTACCCACGGTCACACCAGCGCGTGATGAAGCGGCGCCGTACACGGCCAAGCGACGTGCTCTGCTGAGCACACGTTTCCCAGCCGAAACACTGGTGATACCCAGCGGCGGACTCCGCGTACGAGCGAATGACACGGATTACCCGTTCCGGCCGGGAAGCGACTTCTTCTGGCTGACCGGCTGTCATGAGCCCGACGCCGTCGTGATTCTCCAGCCGAGCTCGGCCGGCGACCATGAAGCTGTGCTGTATGTCGCGGACCGGTCGGACCGCTCGTCCCCGGCCTTCTACGCCGACCGGCGTTACGGCGAGCTCTGGGTAGGCCCGCGGCCGGGCATACGGGAGAGATCGGCAGCCATCGAGATCGAATGCCGGCCCCTGCGCGAGCTAACGGACGCGCTGGCGCGGCTGTCCCCGGCGAGGACCAGAGTCGTACGGGGCCTGGACGCCACGGTGGACCGCCAGATCCTGCGTTACTCCCCCAGCGAGCCGAACAGGTCCACGCCAGCCGTGTCCAACCCGGCCGACCGGGACCTGGAACTGGCGCAGACCCTCTCCGAGCTCCGGCTGGTCAAGGACGAACACGAGATCTCGATGCTGGAGAACGCGGTCGCCGCGACCGTGCTCGGCTTTTGCGAATGCGTACGTGAGATAGGCCACGCGACGACACTGCCCAACGGCGAACGGTGGTTGGAAGGCACGTTCTGGCGGCGGGCCAGGGTCGACGGCAACGATGTCGGGTACGGATCGATTGTGGCCTGTGGCCACCACGCAACCATCTTGCACTGGGCCCGCGACGACGGGCCGGTGCGGCGCGGCGACCTCGCCCTGCTGGACATGGGCGTGGAGTCCCGCTCGCTTTACACCGCCGACATCACCCGCACGCTTCCTGTGGACGGACATTTCAGCGACGTGCAGCGTCAGGTGTACGACGTGGTCCAGCGGGCCCAGCAGGCGGGAATCGACGCGGTGCGACCGGGCGCAAAGTTCGGCGACCCCCACCGGATGGCAATGCGGGTGATAGCCGAGGCGCTACACGGCTGGGGGCTGCTTCCGGTCAGCGTTGAAGAGTCGCTGGCCGAAGACCCACAAGCCCCGAAGGCAGGCCTACACCGCAGATATACCCTGCACTCAACGTCACATATGTTGGGACTCGACGTCCATGACTGCGCGCAGGCCCGTGACGAGACCTACCGCGACGGCCCGCTCGTAACCGGTATGGTGCTGACCGTCGAGCCAGGTCTCTACTTCCAGCCCGACGACATTACGGTGCCCCCTGAGCTGCGAGGGATCGGGATCCGGATTGAGGACGATATTCTCGTCACCGCCGACGGCCGTCGCAACCTGTCCGAGGCTCTTCCCCGTACCGCTACAGCGGTAGAAAACTGGATGGCCAGGCATCAGACCGCCTAAGCCACACATGACCTGGGCGACAGGATGTCGGCTTCTCAACCTGTCGCCCAGGAAACAGCGGTTGCCACATACCCCCATATAGGACGCAAGTGGTACCAACCAGAGGTTTGACCTCTATATGCCGGCACCACCGCGGCTGCACCCCACCGCTCCATGGGCCACTGCTCGGTCGCACCGCGTCCGTTACGGCCTCCGGTCGCGCGAAATAGAGCTATGATCACGCACCCTTTGGCTAGCTGGACGAATGCGACCGAGAGCCACTCAGTGAGCCTTGTCGTACGCTTCGACGATGTTCGAAGCGATACGACCGCGGTCACTGACCGTGTAACCGTTGGCGCGCGCCCACTCGCGAATATCGGCGGTACGGTCTGTACCCCCGGTACGGCGAGAAGAAGCGCCCCGCGGGCCACGCCGAGCGGCAGTTGCCCGACCGCCAGACCGGCGCGCCGCCCCAACGAACGGAGCCAACGACTCACGCAGCTTGGTGGCGTTCTTCTCGGACAGATCGATCTCGTACGAAGCACCGTCCAGTCCGAACCGAACAGTCTCATCAGCCTCGTGTCCATCGAGATCGTCAATCAACGACACGATGGTCTTCTGCGCCATGCCACTCTCCTTCAGGTCAGCGAACCCAGGAACTCTCGAGACTAGTATTACCACGTCATCAGGAAGAACTGTAACGGCTGGTTCGGACACGCGCGACTGGCATCGCCCACAGACATCCTCTCAGCGGCGTCATCGACACCACACAAGAGTCCTCGGGTTGACGTGAGTCACGTCAACCCAAAGGTGCGCAGGCCACTGTCAGGATAAATTTTGATCATGGGTTGTCGGCGAATCGCGACTTCCGATCCGAAACGCCGGTGGTCTGCGCAGACAAGGACGTCACGGTCCGGAAGGCAGAGTGAGCGCGACGCAACGCCATCAAGGATCCACACCGGCGAATGTCTTACACCACGAACAGGCCGCTGATGCGCTCATCCGATTCACGGTCTGGTAGAGCGTCGAGAGCGAGGAGCACGATGGATGAGCGGACATGGATCGTCGATGCCGCAAATGTGATAGGAGCACGCCCGGACGGATGGTGGCGCGACCGCGCGGGCGCCGCGTTACGCCTCCACCAACGCCTATCCGAGCTCTGGCCGTCCGTACTCCTCCCGCACACGTCCGCATCGCAAGCGGCGGGCGGCCCCGCCACGAACCACCCGGGGACACGCCGCCACGATCCACCCGCCCAGGTCGTCCTCGTTCTCGAAGGCATGGCCCGCGACGGGGTTCCGGCGGGTCCTGACCCAGCCATCCCCCGGCTGCTGGTTGTCCACGCGGCTGGCTCGGGGGACGACGCCGTGGTCGACCAGGTCCGTCAACAGGCTGGTCCGGTTCTCGTCGTCACCGGTGACCGGGAGCTTCGCGGCCGGGTCAAGGCCATCGGCGCGGCCACAGCCGGGCCAGGGTGGCTGTGGGCGCTGCTGGACGACGCCCGTTCCCGGTAGGCAGACGGGACGGGACGGGAGCGGCCGTGGACAGGACGGTCGATAGCGG
>NZ_CAKJTR010000025.1:13160-14166 GCF_917627355.1 Protofrankia sp. Cj3
CGGAGCCGGGCAGTCCTGTTGCCGGTCGCTGTTCAGGCGGACGTCGAGGTAGGCGCCGGAGCGTCGAAGACAGGCGTCATCCGCGCGGCAAAGCGACCGCCACCGGCCACGACCTCGAGGGGAATGCCAAAGCACGCTGACAGCTCCGGCCCGGTCAGCACCGCCCCGGCGGGCCCAGCCGCCACCACCCTGCCGGCGCGCAGCAGCAGGGCGTGCGTGATACCCGGCGGAATTTCCTCGACGTGATGGCTGACTATGACCGTCACGGGCGACAGCGGATCGGCGACCAACCGGGTAAGGCGTCTCAACAGGGCCTCACGGGCACCCAGATCGAGCCCTGCCGCTGGTTCATCCAGCAACAGCAGCTCGGGGTCCGTCATCAGCGCACGCGCGATCTGGACGCGTTTGCGCTCCCCTTCGGACAAAGTGCCGTATCGCCGCTCGACGAGATTTCTGCACCCGACCTGGACCAGCAGATCCCGCGCTCGCCTCAGGTCAACGTCGCTGTACTTTTCCCCGGCGCGGCCGACCACGTTCCAGGCCGCCGTCATGACCACGTCGACAACACGTTCGCTCGCGGGCAGGATGTCGGCCACGGCGGAGCTTGTCAGGCCCACCCGCCCGCGGACATCGAAGACATCCCGCTCGCCAAGCCGATCACCGAGTAGGTCCACCGTTCCCCGCGTAGGGAAAACCCGGCCCGCCGCCACCTGAAGCAGGGTTGTCTTCCCGGCACCGTTCGGCCCGAGAATGACCCAACGCTCACCGTCCGCGACACTCCAGTGGATGTCGGAAAGCAGCAAAGCGCCGTCCCGTACAACAGTTACCGCGTCCAGGCGTACCACCGCATCCGCCACGGGCCTCACGGTACGCGACGCATCGCGGTGCAGCTCCGGCCGGGCCGCGGCGCCAGCGTGGATGGTGACCTACTTCTCGATGGATCGGCGAGCCGGTGGCCTCGCCGGTAACCGCCACCGGCCGCCGACGACTACTTAGAGCGACCGGC
>NZ_CAKJTR010000025.1:14558-39615 GCF_917627355.1 Protofrankia sp. Cj3
CCAGGGCACGCACCCCAGCTCCGCTCCTTGATCCACACCCCTGTTGCCGGGCGCTCTTACAGTGACAATGGAGCGGAGATCTCCGCCCACACGATCTTTCCCGAGCCGGCCGGACGTGTCCCCCACCGGGAAGCGATCAGGGATACCAGTTCAAGGCCACGACCGCCCTCGTCGTCAAAGTCCGCATGACGCCGCCGGGGCAGCCGCGGATCACCGTCCGCGACCTCCACGATCACTCTCGACGCGGTCCGGCGCAGCCGCACGGACAGCGGGGGCCGGCCGTGCACCAGCGCGTTGGTGACAAGCTCGGACATCAGCAGCACCACCGAGTCGGTGATGTCGGCCTCCACCGACCACACCGTCAGCAGGTCGTGGGCGTGCCCACGGGCCTCGCCCAGACCGGCCGGCCCCGCCGGTACAGCGATCTCGGCGAACCGGGCCGCCCCGCCTGAGTCGCTGTCGGCAAGCCCGACCAGCAGCAGCGCCACATCGTCGTCGTGGCCCTGCGCCCGGCCGAGCGCGGCCAGTGCGTGGTCCGCCCGGCTGGCCACCGATCCGCCCTGGCGCGAGAGCACCGCCGCCAGGTCTGACACCCCTGTGTCGATGTCACGATCCCGGCTTTCCACCAGCCCGTCGGTGAACAGCACCAGCAACGCTCCCCGGTGCAGCCGGACGGTGTATTCCCTGATGTCACCGCGGCCGAGGCCCAGCGGGGTACCGGCCTCCATGTAGAGCCGCGACACCAGCCCGTCCGGGGCGACGACCAGGGGTGGCGGATGGCCCGCGTTGGCGAGCGTCAGCAGGCCGGTGTGTGGTTCGACGACAGCGTAGATACAGGTCGCGATCTGGCCTTCGTCGATCTCGCAGACGATGCTGTCCAGCAGCGTCAGCACCTCGTATGGCGACAGTTCCAGGCGCGCGCAGGTCCGCACCGCGGTCCGCAGCTGGCCCATGATCGCCGCTGCCCGGACCCCCCGGCCCATGACGTCACCGATGACCAGCCCCACCCGGCCCGCGCCGAGGTCGATGACATCGAACCAGTCACCGCCTACCTCGGTGTCGGCAACGCCCGGCACGTAGCGGGCAGCGATCTCAAGCCCCTCAGGCTCGGCCACGGTCAACGGCAGGAGACTGCGTTGCAGCGTCAGCGCGGTGTCCCGGCTATGGCGATAGAGCTCGGCGTGCTCGACCGCGACCGCGGCGCGCGCCGCGAGTTCCTCCAGGAACGCGACGTCCGCCCCGGTGAAGGGCGCACGGTCCCCGGCTGCCATGAGGCTGAGCACACCCGCCACCTGGCCGCGCAGGATCAGCGGCACGGCGGCGAGGGTGTGTGCCCCCACGTGCCGCATCCAGCGGGCCATCTCCGTGGATGACAACCACGACGCGCCGCTCAGCGGTTCGATACGGCTGTGCCCGGTGAGCGCGGCGAGGGTGACCGGGCTGTCGTTCGGCCACGGACCGGTACGGGCCCGCGGCATCGGCAGCCGGGTGAGGCCGGGACGGACAGCGGCGGCCGCCCGCCGCAGGACCGGGGCACCCGGCGGCACGGCGGTTGCCCCGGCGGGCTCGTCCTGATCGCTTTGGCTGGAGCCGGCCGGCTGGGCCGGCCCCAGCAGATACACCGCGCAGGAATCAGCGAGCTCGCTGACAACGACATCGGTGAGTGCCCGCAGAGCCCGCTCGGGCTCGAGCGCGCTCGAGACCGCTCCGGTCGCGCGGGCCAGTAGTTCCAGGCGGCGGCCTGCCTCTCGCGCGGCGCCCTCGGCGATCCGTGCCATCTCCTCCGCCCGGCGGCTCGCCTGTGCCTCGGCGAGAACCCGCTCGAACAGCGTGGCACGCTCGAACGCCTGGGCGCACTGGTCGGCAAGCGCGGTCAGGAAGGCGCGGTCCTCCGGCGAGAACTCGCGCGGCGCGCGGAAACCGAAAAACAGCGCGCCGAACGGGGCGTCGGTGGTAGCCAGTGGAAGTACCGCCCACGCGTGCTCATCGGCATCGGTGACGCTCGCGACCAGCGCTGGCACGGGCCAGCGTCCGGCGAGTTCCGCCCGGCCGGACAGAAACAACGCGCGACCACCTCGAATGGCCTCCGACAGCGGGTGGATCGCGCCCAGGTTGATGTCAGACCAGCTGCTGACGAACCATGGCGGATAGCCGAGCAGGGACCGGAAGCGCAGGCAGCCGCTGCTCTGGTCGACCAACGCCGCCCCCCTGCCGGCCGCGTCCAAGGCCTGCTGCCCGGCTTCGAGCACGACGGTGGCCACCTCGTCGACGGTCACCGCGCGCGACAACGCGGCAGTGACGAGCCGCAGGCGCTCGTTCCATTCAGCCGCGCTCCGCGCACGCGCCGCCAGCGCGCTGTGGGCGCTGGCGGCCGCGCGTGCCTCGGTGACGTCACGGCTCGTGCCCACCCACTCGACCAAATGATCATCGCTTGTAACCGGCAGGAGCCGCAGGGCGAGGATGTGATCCGTGCCGTCCGCACCGGCGAGGCGAAACTCCGTCTCAAAGACGCCGCGCCGCTCGACCGCCTGCCGCCAGGCCCGCGCGACCCGGTCGCGGTCCTCGGCGTGCACCGCGTCAAGCCAGCCGAATCCGACGATCTCCGCACGCCGCTGGCCCGTGATCGCTCGCCACCGCGGCAGGTCGACGTCCAGGCCGCCATGGGCATCCGTGTGGAAGACGTCCGCGGCCACAGCCTCGACCAGCGCCTGGCACCTGGCCTCACCGCGGGCCGCCTCGCCACGGGCGTCGCTCAACGCGGTGATATCCGTGGCGACGAAGGCCACGCCGAGCAGCGCGCCGCGGGCATCGGTCGCCGGGTACCAGCTGACAGTCCAGGTCCGCGGCGGCTGCGGGCCGTCGGCCGCGACACTGACCTCCAGGTCCACCACGGGATCACCGGTGGTGACCACCCGCTGAAGCACCTCGTCCATCTCGCGGCCGATGTCCCCCAGCAATTCCGCTGTGGTGCGACCGATGTGCTCCGCGGCAGGGCGGCCGTTCAACCTGGCCAGGACGTCGTTGACCCGCACATAACGCCCCGCGGTGTCGTAGAGGGCGAGACCGACCGGCGCCTGGGCGACGAGCGCCGTCAGGAGCTCGACAATCGGCTCCGCCGCGCCGTTCGTGCCCTCGCCGCCAGCCACTGGGCCGCGCCCGCGGGGCTCGCCATCACCGTCGTCGTCGGCCCGATCGCCGGTCGACCCAGCCGACGAAGGTCCGGACGGCTCCTCGAGGAACGGCGTCGTCATGGGAAAAGATTGTGGACGGTGGGGCAACGTTGTGCTCAATGCCCTACCCCTGACATTTCCGGCCATCGTCTGGTTGCCACCCGGTCACGAACACGCTCCGCCATGGAGCGTCCCCGGGCCCGGGACAGCTCCGACGTCGCGTGCGGATCCGGTCACCTCCGGAGCATCTTCATGGACATACCCGCTGGCGTCGTCCAGTCCGTGCTTTGGCGTGGGTGCCCACAGTTTGCGCGGCCCAGCGTCCGCGCGGGGCAGCCCGCGGCCCACGACGGCCTCCGCGGACAACACCGTGACCGACGACTTCGAGACAATGACCGGGTTCAGCGTGAGGGATGCCACCTCCGGCAGGTCGTCCGCGAGCCGCGCGACCCGCATGAGCAGCAGCTCAAGGGCTGCGACGTCGACGGTCTCCGCTCCCCGGTAACCGAACAGCAGGGGGGCGGCCCGGACCGACCGCACCAGCCGCGCCGCGTCGGAGTCGGTGAGCGGCAGGATGTGGTGGGCACGGTCACCCAACAGATCGGTGGCGGGCCCAGCCAGCCCGAAGGACACCAGCGGCCCGTATCGCGGATGCTCGAGGGAACCGACCACCACCGCGACCCCTGCCGGGGCCATCCGCTGCACGACGAATGACCCATTGGCGGCGAGCTGTGCGTCACCGCCGTTCCCGTCACCGAGCCGCGCCAGCATCGACGACCAGGCGGTCCGCAACGCCGCCGGGCCGAACAGGTCGAGCCGCTGCCCGCCGAGCTCGGGGCGGTGCCGATACGGGCGGGCACGCGCTTTGAGGGCCACCGGCCACCCGAGCCGTTCCGCGGCCAGTACCGCCTCATCGGCGGACGTGACCGTGCTGAACGGCTGGACGTCGATGCCGTAACAGTCGAGCAGATCGGCCACCCGGTCCTCGTCGAGCGGACCGGAAACGCCGGCGAGCAGCGCACGGGCCGCCTTGGCCCGCCGGGTGATCTCAGGCACCGAGCCGGCCGGCTCCGCGCGCCACTCAGCGTATGAGACGGCCCGCACCAAGGCCGCCACGGCGCCCTCCGGCGACGGGTAACCCGGCACGCCAGCGAGATCCGGTGGTACCTCGGTGCCCAGAACCGTCGCGAGGACGGGCACGTCGACAACCTTCGCGGCGGCCGCGACCGCCCTCGCGACCGGGCCGGGCTCAGCCGGCGCCAGCCGCACCACCGTCGCGATCAGCGCGTCCGCGCGGCCAGCCGCGTCGATGAGAACCTCGGTGAACATCTCGGGCGGGGTGCCACCCGGCAGCAGGATCCGCTCCACCGCGAGCCCGGACGCCTCCGCGGCCTGGCAGGTCAGCCAGACCAGTGCCCGGGAGTCGCCGACGACCGCGACCCGCCGCCCGGCCGGCAGCGGCTGGGCGGTCAGCAGCAGCGCCACATCGAAGCCCTGGGAGATCCGATCAACCCTGATCACGCCCGTCTGGCGCAGTAACGCGTCATCCAGGGGCGAGCGGCCGCTGGTCACCACCACGACCGGCGTGCGCCGTCCGACCCGGCGGGCCAGCCGGGCGAACTTCCGCGGGTTGCCGAAGGTCTCCACGTGCATGAAGACCACGTCGGTGGCTGGATCCTCCTCCCAGAACTGCAGAAGGTCGTTGCCACTCACGTCGACCCGGTCACCCGCTGAGACAAAACAGGACAGCCCAACCCCGCGGGCAGCCGCCGCCTCCAGCAGCGCCGCGCCGAGCGGGCCGGACTGTGAGTAGCAGCCGACCCGCCCGGGCGCGGGCATCCGGCCTGCCAACGACGCGTTGAGCCCGGTGGCGAGGTTCTGGATGCCCAGGCTCGCCGGCCCCACCACGCGCATGCCGAATGCGCGGGCCGCGGCTGTGACCTCGATCTCCGCCTGGTAGTCGCCGAGGTCGGTGAGCACCACCAGACCGCGGACGCCCTTACGGCCGCACTGGTCTATGATCTCGGGCACGTTAGGCGGTGGCACGCACACCACGGCCAGGTCCACCGGGCCGTCGATGTCGGCCACCGAGGCGACCGCCCGTACCGAGGCGACCGCGCCCCCGACGTCAGCCGCGGCGGGGTTGACCGGATAGACCGGGCCGGCGAACCCACCGGCCAACAGGTGCCGGAAGACCGTGTGCCCCACCGCGTCGCGATCCCGGGAAGCCCCGATCACCGCGACGGACCGCGGGTGCAGCAGCCGGACGATCGACGCGGCCTCCGCGTGGTGCTCACGGGCACGCATGACGTCCACCGAGGTCTGCGTGGGTGCGATCTCAAAGGACAGCCGGACCGCCCCACTATCCCACGCTCGTGACACGCTGTAACCAGCGTCCAGAAAAACCCCGATCATCTGACGGTTCTCGCTGAGCACATCGGCGTCGAAACGACGGATCCCGCGTTCGGACGCCGCCGCCGCCAGATGTTCCAGCAGGACCGATCCGAGGCCGCGTCCCTGGTGGGCGTCTTCTACGAGAAAAGCGACCTCCGCGGCCAACGCCGGCCGCCGCGCCCCCGGTGGCGGCTCCTCCGCATCCGTCCGATCATGCTCGGCCGCCGGCGCCGGTGCGCCCTCCCAGTGGGCGATGGCCACGATCTCGTCCCCGATGAGCGCGACCAACGCCCCACGCACCCACTGGTCGACAACGGTCATCCGCCGGATGTCGGTATCGGTGAGCGGCCCGCGTGCGCTGAAGTAGCGGAAGTAGATGCTGCGCATCGACAGACGGCCCCAGAACGCGCGCAGCCGCTCACCGTCACCAGGTATGACCGGACGAAGCCGGGCAGTACCCCCGTCAGCGAGGATGACGTCCGCCTCCCACCTCGCCGGGTAGCTCGCCCCGGCGTCGGCCCGCATCCCGTCGTCATGGCTCGGCGGCACGGTGTCACTCATCTGTCGACGAGGGGGTCGAGACCATGCAGCGGAAGGATCTCTCGCCGGGTGGCCGCCACCGCCCGGTCCAGGGGGTCATCCGGATCACCCTCGCCTGCCTCCCAGGGATGGAAGGCGATGTCGACGCCGTCGCCGAAACGGTCGGGCGTGGGACCGCCAGCGACGGCCGCGCCGGTGGCCTCCCGCACGCGGGCGTCAGCCGTGTGCCGCCACTCCTGCGGCAGCGACCGCGAGCAGTCCAGCGGCACGTGGCCGGCAATGGCCAGCAGGTGCGTCCAGGCGCGTGGCACCACCGACGCGAGCGCATAGCCACCGCCCCCGCAGGCAACCCATCGTCCGCCGCACACGTCATGTGCCAGATCGTGCAGGGCCTGGTAGGAAGCACGCTGTCCGTCGACCGACAGTGTCAGATCCCCGAGCGGATCGAGGAAATGTGTGTCACACCCGTGCTGGGTGACCAGGATCTCAGGGGCGAACTCACGCAGCAGCACCGGAACCACCCCGCTGAACGCCCGCAGCCATCCGGCGTCTCCGGTGCGCGGCGGCAGCGCGACGTTGACCGACATACCGCTGGCCTCCCCTGTCCCGGATTCGTCCGGGAAACCGGTGCCGGGAAACAGGGTCCGGCCGGACTGGTGCAAGGAGATCGTCAGTACCCGTGGGTCATCGTAGAAAGCGGTCTGGACACCGTCACCGTGATGAACGTCGACGTCGACGTAGGCCACCCGAGCGGCCCCGTTGCGCAGCAACCAGGCGATCGCCACCGCCGGGTCGTTGTAGACGCAGAACCCACTGGCGGCGAGACGCATCGCATGGTGGAGCCCGCCCGCGGGAGCCACGGCATGGCCGTGCCGTCCCGTCCACACGCCCTCGGCCGCGGCCAGCGTCCCACCGGTAATCCGAGCGGCGGCGGTGTGCATGGACTCGAAGACCGGGTTGTCCGGCGTTCCCAGACCGAACATGGTCGCCAATCCGCGCGCGGCGTACCGCGGCGCCTGGCGCACCGCCTGCACGTACGCGGGATCGTGCACAAGTTCGATCAAGTCATCCGTCGCGAGCTGAGGCGGCCGGACCGCCACCTGGGGGTCGTCCAGCACGCCGGTACGCGCGGCGAGATCCATGGTCAGCTCGAGCCGCACGGGATGCAGCGGGTGTCCGCGCCCGAAGCCGTAATCAGCCAGCTCGGAATCCCACATGACCAGTGTTGGCCCGGGATCACCACCGTCAGCGGAACCGTTCGGCCGCGAAGCACTGCCCATGATTCGACCCTACGGCGTGTTGCGGAAGCCGTCGTTCGATCAGGGAACCGCGTCCAGGTGGCTGCTGGCAAGGCCGCGAGCCGGACAGTCCTATTGCCGGGCGCTCCACGAGCGACCGGCAATAGGGGACGCGGCGTCGCCAGCGGCGCAGTCCGGCCAGTCCGGCCACTCCGGCCAGGCCCGCCGACCAGGCCAACCAGTCCAAAAGCGGCGGCTGGTCGCACGGCGTGATTTTTTCGACGCACCCCGGCCGTCGAGTGGACCATTTCGGCCTCCCGTATTCGTTAGGGTCTGAGTCCGTGGCTGTTGGACACGATGATGAACACGAGATTGCGCCAGATGCCGGGCCCAGGATGGATATCGCGGGACGGCGGTTGTGGACGCCATCTCCGCAGCGGGTCCGCGCCGCCGGGGTCACCGCCTATCTGGACTGGCTGGCCACCGAACGCGACCGGAAGCTGAGCGGTGCCACGGCTTTGTGGCAGTGGTCGGTGGACGACCTTGACGGGTTCTGGGACTCGATCTGGGATTTCTGCGCGGTCGAGGGCGAGCGCGGGGACGGCCCTGCCCTTGCCGACGCCCGGATGCCGGGCGCTCAGTGGTTCCCGACCGCCCGCGTGAACTATGCCGAGAACGCTTTAACGCGACATGGCCCCGCACCCGCGGTGATCGCCGTCCGCGAGGACTCGACCACCGCCGTGGTCTCCTGGGACGAACTTCGCCGCGAGGTCGCGGCGGCCGCGGCGGGGCTGCGGCGTCTGGGTGTGCGTCCCGGCGACCGGGTCTGCGCCGTGCTGCCGAACTGCGTCCATGCCGTGGTGGCCATGCTCGCCGCGACCAGCGTCGGCGCGGTCTGGTCGTGCTGTTCCCCGGATTTCGGGTCTTCCGCCATTGCCGACCGTTTCGCTCAGATCACCCCAACGGTACTCATCGGGGTGGACGGCTACACCTACGGCGGAAAGTCCTTTGACACGCTCGGCGCGCTCGGTGGCGTGGCCGACCGTCTGCCAGACCTGCGGGCAATGGTCGTGATCCCATACCTGGCCGCGGATGCCGTCGAGCGTGCCCACAAGGCCCACCTACCGGCTGTCATCTCCTGGGCGGACCTGCTCGCCGGCTGCGATGACCAGGTCCCCGCCTTCCACCGGGTCCCCTTCGACTCGCCGCTGTGGATCCTGTACTCCTCGGGTTCGACCGGCCGCCCGAAACCGATCGTGCAGGGCCATGGCGGAATCCTGTTGGAACACCTCAAGTCGCTGGTACTCCATCTCGATCTGGGACCTGACGATCGCTTCCTGTGGGTGACGAGCACCGGCTGGATGATGTGGAACCTGCTCGTGTCCGGCCTGCTGACCGGGGCGACCGTCGTGCTTTTCGACGGCAGCCCGAAGTTCCCCGACCTGGGGACCCTGTGGCGGCTCGCCGAGGCCGTCCGCATCACCTGCCTGGGAGCAAGTCCAGGCCTGCTGGCCGCGTGTGAACGCTCGGGCATCGTCCCGCGGGAGATCGCCGACCTCTCCGCGATACGTACCATCGGTTCCACCGGCTCGCCGTTGTCCCCCGCCGGGTACGCCTGGGTGTACGACGCGGTCGGCTCCGACCTGATGCTCTCGTCGGTCAGCGGCGGCACGGACATGTGCACGGCGGTCGCGGCGGGCCTGCCCACGCTGGCAGTGCACGCCGGGGAGATCTCCATGCGCGGGCTCGGGTGCGCGGTGAGCATCTTCGACGGCGACGGCAAGGAACTCGTCGACGAGATCGGCGAACTGGTGCTCACCGCGCCCATGCCCTCGATGCCGCTCTTCTTCTGGGGCGACGATGACGGCTCGCTGCTGCGCGCGTCCTACTTCTCGACCTACCACGGCGTATGGCGCCACGGTGACTGGGCCAGGATCACCCCCACCGGATCAATGATCATATATGGCCGCTCGGACGCGACCCTGAAGCGCGGCGGAGTCCGGCTGGGTACCGCCGAGTTCTACCAGGTGCTGGACAGCATCCCCGGCGTGGCGGACAGCATGATCATCGATACCTCGACCGCCGAGCGGCCAGGTGAGCTCGTGCTGTACGTCGTGCTGGACGACAACGGAACGCTTGCCGACTCCTTCATCAGCTCCCTGCTGACGACGATCAGAAGGGAGCTGAGCCCCCGGCATGTGCCTGACCGCGTCGAACAGGTCTCCGCGATTCCCCGCACCTACAACGGCAAGAAACTGGAAGTGCCGGTTCGGCGCCTGCTGCTGGGTGCAGCCCTGGAGCAGGCCGTCAACCTCGGCATGGTCGCCAATCCCGAGGCGTTGCTGCCGTTCATCCCGCCCGCGGCCAGCTGACCGGCGGCGGCCGGCAGCCCTCGCCTTCGCGCCAAAAAAAGATCCCCTGCCCGGTGACCGGGCAGGGGATCTCCACCACGACGACGCACTACATCCCGGACGCGCTACATCCCCGGATGCGTCAGTCGAGAAACTCGCGCAACCTGCTCGCGACCGCCGGCTTACGCAGTTCGCGAAGGGTGTCGCGCTCAATCTGGCGAATCCGCTCACGGGTCAGCCCGAGACGGTTACCGACCTCGGCAAGCGTGTGCTGCTTGCCGTCGGCGAGGCCGAAGCGCAGCCGCATGACCTCACGTTCACGCGGTGTGAGCCCACTCAACACGCCCTCGATCTCGTCCTGCATGGCGCCGTAGGAGGCGGCGTCCGCGGGAGAGGTGGCATCCGCATCCTCGATGAAGTCACCGAGGACCGAATCCCCGTCGTCGCCCACCGCGGTCTCCAGGCTGACCGTGTCCTGGGCGTACCGGCGCAGTTCGACGACCTGCTCGATCGGCATGTCGAGCTCCAGAGCCAGCTCCTCGTCAGTCGGTTCCCGACCGAGTGTGGAGACGAGCTGGCGCTGCAGCCGAGTGATCTTGTTGATCTGCTCGACGACATGGACCGGGATCCGGATCGTCCTGGCCTGATCGGCCAGTGCCCGACCGATCGCCTGCCTGATCCACCAGGTGGCGTAGGTCGAGAACTTGTAGCCCTTGGCGTAGTCGAACTTCTCGACCGCGCGGATCAGCCCGAGGTTTCCCTCCTGAACCAGGTCGAGCAGGGTCATGCCACGACCGCTGTACTTCTTGGCGACCGAAACCACCAGGCGCAGGTTCGCCGAGACCAGCTGCTGTTTTGCCGCATGCCCGTCCCGGACCAGGGTCCCGAGATCGCGCCGCAGCGCCGGCTCCAGGTCGGAGTCAGTGTCCAGCTTGTACTCGGCAAACAGGCCGGCTTCGACCCGCTTGGACAGCTCGACTTCCTGCGCGGCGTTGAGCAGGGGTACCTTGCCGATCTCGCGCAGGTACATGCGCACGAGATCGGCCGTTCCGGCATGCTCCGAGGTTGCGCGGGCAGCCGGTGCTCCACCTGTTGACTCCTCCTCGTCGAGAACCTCGACGCCAAGGGCTGTCAACCGGGCAGTCAGAACGGGAAGTAGTTCAAGACCGAGGTCAGCGGTCTCGAGCGCTTCGCGAAGTTCGGCGCGGCTCAATTCGCCGGATTCGCGCCCACGCGCGACAAGCTCGGCGACCTGAGTAACGTCGAGTTCGTCGGTATCATCGGGCACGGCGGCCAGGCCACGGCCGGGCACCGTGCGTGCAGGAGTGGCCGACCGACGGGTGCGCCGCGTACTTGTGGCACGCGTACGCGGCTCGTCGGGGCGCTCATGAAGTTCCAGGGCAGGCAGCGTCATCAGTAGCAGATCCGAAGGTCGGTGCGGGTGGCGGGTCTTGGTGCTTGCACGTATGGGCAACGCCTGACGGCGTCCCTCCCATTCCGCGTTCAGACACAACCGGACGTAAGCGATCGCCGGGTCTACGAAGCAGTGTAGACCCTCGCTCTCGGGACGCCGCACCCGCTGTCGCGAAGACTACCCTGCGGACCGGCCGGTGTGTCGCGAATAACTAACTATCTCTTCAGGCCCGCTCTTCAGGTCTCCGCGGCCACGATGTCAATACCGAGCCCAGGAACAACAAATCGCCAATACAGCACCAACCTCCATCGAAACCCATAAGGGTGGTTACGGTATGGCGCCGCACCCGCCGCGCAGTGACCATTCGCGCCAAACAGGGGTCCGTTGATCAGAATTCGAGAGTGGTACCGCGGGCGCGGCGGCGACCACTAGCTACAGCCGCTGGTGGAGCCACATTGCTCGCACACGTAGCAGCTACCGGCCGGCCGCATGGTCACCCCGCAGGTGAAACACAGCGGCGCGTCCACGGCGTTCTGCGCCGACAGCGACTCTCCCACCGGGACCTCCGCCGGCAACGAGCCCCGCAGCTGGACCATCGACCGCACAACCGGGAAGGCATGCTCGTGCCCGGCCTGCCGCGCCTCCGTCATTGGGTCAGCTCCGGTCAACCGGTCAGTGGAGAGCTCGGCGCCGACCGTGTCGACCGGCTCCGGAGCTGACGCTACTGACGCCGACGCCGACGCCGGCTCCACGAGAGCATCAGATACGTCCACCGCGCCCGGCCCGCCATACTGCCCGGTGAGCTGACGCGCCCGCTCCTGGGCGCTCAGCACACCGAGTTCCGCGCGGGTTTCCTGGGGCAGGTAGTCCAGCGCCAAGCGGCGGAAGAGGTAGTCCATCACGGACTGCGCCATCCGGACATCCGGGTCGTCGGTCATGCCGGCCGGCTCGAAACGCATGTTGATGAACTTGCGGACGTAGGCGTCCAGCGGGACACCGTACTGAAGCGCGATCGAGATCGCAATGGAAAACGCGTCCATGACACCTGACAGGGTGGAGCCCTGCTTCGACATCTTGATGAAGACCTCGCCGAGACCGTCATCGGGATAGGACCCGGCGGTCATGTAGCCCTCCGCGCCGCCGACGGAGAAGGACACCGTCCGGGAAGGCCGGATCTTCGGTAGGCGGCGACGGACGGGCTGGTACTCCTCCGGCGGCCCGCCGACAGCCAGCGCGGCCGCCGTGCCGGTGCCCGCAACCGCTCCCGCGGACCTCCTCGCGCCACGCAGGTCGGACAGCGGCTGGCCGACCTTGCAGTTGTCCCGGTAGATGGCCAGGGCCTTCAGCCCGAGCCGCCAGCCCTCGAGGTAGATCCGCTCGACGTCCTCGACCGTCGCCGAGGACGGCATGTTGACAGTCTTCGAAATAGCTCCGGACAGAAACGGCTGGACCGCCGCCATCATCCGAATATGCCCCATGGGGCTGATCGCCCGCTCGCCGATCGCGCAGTCGAACACCTCGTAGTGCTCGCGGCGCAGGCCCGGGGCGTCGATGACATGGCCGTGCTCGGCCACGTACTCGACGATCGCCTCGACCGTCTCCTCGGCGTAGTCGAGAGCCCGCAGCGCGGCGGGAACCGTCTGGTTGACGATCCGCATGCTCGATCCGCCCACCATCTTCTTCATCTTCACCAGCGCGAGGTCGGGCTCGATGCCGGTGGTGTCGCAGTCCATCGCCAACCCGATCGTGCCGGTCGGAGGGAGCAGGCTGACCTGCGCATTACGCCATCCGTGCTTCTCGCCCAAGGCGTGCGCACGGGCCCATTCAGCGGCGGCCAGGGCGAGCACCCGGGCATCATCCGCTCCGGCGTTGCGGACCGTGTCCGTCGCGGCGGCGTGCTTACGGATCACCCGGCGATGGGCCTCAGCGTTGCGCGCGAAGCCGTCGTACGCCCCCATGACGCCCGCGAGCTGCGCCGAGCGCCGGTAGGCCGCCGCGGTCATCAGCGCGGTGATCGCGCCAGCCATTGCCCGGCCGCCCTCGGAGTCATACGCGCGGCCTGTCGCCATGAGCAGCGCACCGAGATTTGCGTAGCCGATCCCGAGCTGGCGGAACGCCCGGGTCACCCGGGTGATCTCCGGGGTCGGGAAGTCAGCGAAACAGATCGAGATGTCCATCGCGGTGATGACCAGCTCGACGGCGGCGACGAACGCCTCCGCGTCGAAGGTCAGATCGTCGCGCAGGAACCGCATCAGGTTCAGCGAGGCCAGGTTGCAGCTGGAGTTGTCCAGGTGCACGTACTCGCTGCACGGATTGCTGGCGCTGATCCGGCCGGACTCCGGGCAGGTGTGCCAGTCGTTGATCGTGTCGTCGTACTGGATCCCGGGATCCGCGCAGTCCCACGCGGCCTGCGCGATGGTGCGGAACAGCGACCGCGCCCCGATGGTCTCGATGATCCGCCCGTCGATCCGGGCCCGCAGGTGGAAGTCGGTGCCGTCGAGCACCGCCCGCATGAACTCGTCCGTCACCCGAACCGAGTTGTTGGCGTTCTGGTACTGCACCGAGACGATGTCACGGCCGCCGAGGTCCATGTCGAAGCCGGCATCCCGCAACGCTCGGATCTTGCTCTCCTCACGGGCCTTGCTCTCGACAAAGTCGACGATGTCGGGGTGATCGACGTCAAGCACGACCATCTTCGCGGCTCGCCGGGTCGCGCCACCTGATTTGATCGTCCCGGCCGAGGCGTCGGCTCCACGCATGAAGCTGACCGGGCCGGACGCGGTACCGCCGGAGGAGAGCAGCTCCCTGGACGAGCGGATGCGTGACAGGTTCAGCCCGGCACCCGAGCCACCTTTGAAGATCAGGCCCTCTTCCCGGTACCAGTTGAGGATCGACTCCATCGTGTCGTCGACGGACAGGATGAAACAGGCCGAGACCTGCTGCGGTGCCGAGGTGCCGACGTTGAACCACACGGGGCTGTTGAAGCTGAAGACCTGGTGCAGGAGCATCCAGGTCAGCTCCTGCGCAAAGACCTCGGCGTCGGTCTCCGACGCGAAGTACCCGTTCTGCTGCCCGGCGGCCGCGTAGGTGCGCACGACCCGGTCGATGAGCTGGCGCAGTGACCATTCGCGCGTGGCAGCGCCCAACGCGCCGCGGAAGTACTTGCTCGTGACGATGTTCGTGGCGTTCACCGACCAGAAGTCAGGGAACTCCACCCCGCGCTGCTCGAAGTTGACCGAACCGTCCCGCCAGTTGGTCATCACGACGTCCCGCAGCTCCCAGGTGACCTCGTCGTAGGGATGTACGCCGGGCGACGTGTAGACACGTCCTACTTTCAGGCCGGTGGTCTTACCAGCGGGCCGGGTCGACTTCGTGCCGCGGGTCTCGGTCATGGCGCTCCTCGTCTGGCGGATACGGCATTAGGGCGGCGACTAGGGCGTGTTTCGGCAGCCACCTGGACGCGGCTCCCTGATCGAACGACGACTTCCGAAACACGCCGTAACCAGCTGGTGAACTACCTGGCCTGCGTCCGAAGACCGGCGATCGCGGTCTCGAAGTCCGCCAGGGAGTCGAAGGCCAGATACACCGAGGCGAACCTCAGGTAGGCGACCTCGTCAAGATCTCGCAGTGGGCCGAGAATCGCTCGGCCGATCTCGTCCGAGGGAATCTCGGCCGCTCCGGACGCACGCAGCGTGTCCTCGACCAACTGAGCAAGCTGGGCCAGCGCGTCCGTCTCCACCGGTCGGCCCTGGCACGCCCGGCGTACCCCCGCCACCACCTTCGCGCGGCTGAACGGCTCGGTGACCCCGCTGCGTTTGATGACCCGCAGTGATGCCTCCTCGATCGTCGTGAACCGGCGGCCGCAGGACGAGCACGATCGCCGACGGCGGATCACGGCACCTTCCTCGGTCTCGCGGCTGTCGACAACCCTGCTGTCCGGGTGTCGACAAAACGGGCATCGCACGGACGATCCCCCAAAATCTTGATGACTTACACCTTCGTAACTACCACATGTTGTGGTGGACGATAGAGTCAGCCACCACGACCTGGCAAACCCGCCGGCGTGTCCAACGGTCAGGGCAGGCGAAGCGCCTGGCCCGGAACAAGATCGGTGGTGCCGAGTTGATTCATACCGGCCAGCCGCGCCACAACCACCCGGGTGTCACCCTCGGGCGCCAGCCCACGCGCTATCCCCCACAGGGTCTCCCCGGACTGGACCACATGAACACGCGCCGGCCCGCCACCCCCACGCGACGAGGCCAACGAGGTCACCCGCGCGAGAGACAGGACCAGACAGAAGACAGCCGCGACGAGGACGACCAGGACCGCCCGACCCCTCCTGGTCAACCTCAGCGGAGGCTCAGCCGACCTCTCCACCACACACTCCTTCAACCTCCGAGATCGCAAACAACGAACATCCGTTCGATCGAACTCCCGATCGAGTTTCTACCGCACGACCCCGACGGAATCGCCACGACACGCTCGAACAGACGTTTGAGAAATTCGGTCACGGCAGTTACGGTCGTACCGATGAGATGTCGGTTGTGACCACCAGCGCCGGTTCCTGGCAAAACCACTGGGTCCGCCGGGAGCGGAGTCTGCCACGACCGCGAAACGAAGGAGAACGGCAGGTATGACCACCGACCCCAACCGCACCCGACGTGGCCGGCCACCACGCGGCAGCGTGCGCGACCTGCCGGACGGGCCGGCGGACGCGTCGGGCCTGACCCCCCGCCAGCGCAAGGTGCTGGAGGTGATCCGCAATGCCGTCGAGCGCCGCGGATACCCCCCCAGCGTGCGCGAGATCGGCCAAGCGGTCGGGCTGACCAGCACAAGCAGCGTCGCGCATCAGCTCAGGATGCTGGAGGAGAAGGGCTTCCTACGGCGTGACCCCCACCGCCCGCGGGCCATGGAGGTACTTTCCGCGGACGCACCGGTCCGCCCGGCGGCACGCGACAGCCTCCGTCTCGGGGCACCAGCGATGCCGGCTGCCGGTGCCGACGGATCGGTGGTCCCGTCGGACGGCCATCGCGACGCGGCCTACGTACCCGTCCTCGGCCGCATCGCGGCGGGCGGACCGATTCTTGCCGAACAGGCGGTTGAGGAGATCTTCCCTCTTCCCCGCGAAATCGTCGGCGAGGGCACCCTGTTCATGCTGCGCGTTGTCGGGGATTCCATGGTCGATGCCGCGATCTGCGACGGGGACTGGGTGGTCGTCCGGCAACAGCCGGTCGCGGACAGCGGCGAGATCGTCGCCGCAATGATCGATGGTGAGGCCACGGTCAAGACCTTGCGTCACCGTGATGGCCATGCATGGCTTCAACCGCAGAACCCGGCCTATGCCGATATTCCGGGTGACGAGGCGGCGATCCTCGGCCGGATCGTCGCGGTTCTGCGCCGGGTCTGATCGTGGCTGGCTGTGCCGACCGGGAGAAAGCCGGACGCATGGTGGCGGTCGTCGGGCCGACGGCGGCCGGCAAAAGCGAACTTGCGATCGACCTTGCCGCCGTACTCGGCGGTGAGGTCGTCAATGCCGACTCCATGCAGCTTTACCGCGGCATGGACATCGGCACAGCCAAAGTACCGACGCGGGAGCGCAGAGGCGTCCCGCACCATCTGCTTGACATCTGGGAAATCACCCATACCGCCGACGTGGCCTCCTACCAGGCCAGAGCACGAACCGTCATCGACGATCTGCTCAGTGCCGGCCGGACCCCGGTGCTCGTCGGCGGCTCAGGGCTCTACCTCAGGGCTGTCATCGACGACCTCAGGTTTCCCGGCACCGACCCGGCGGTACGCGCGCGCCTTGAACAGGAACTGTCCGAACGTGGGGCGGCCGCGTTGCACGCCGACCTGACCGCGCGGGCGCCGAAAGCGGCTGCCGCCATCCTGGCCAGCAATGGTCGCCGCATCGTGCGCGCGCTGGAAGTGCTGGAGCTCACCGGCGGCTTCGCCGCCTCCCTACCGGAACACCGCGCGGTCTATGACGTCGTCCAGATCGGCCTCGACCATCATGACCTTGATATCCGAGTCGCCGACCGCGTGGCGGCGATGTGGGCTGCCGGCATGGTCGAAGAGGTCCAGACGCTCGCCGGTCTGGGCCTGCGCAAAGGACGCACCGCCTCACGCGCCCTGGGCTACGCGCAGGTCCTGGCGTGGCTGGATGGCGAGATCGAATCCAGCGAAGCCGCCCGGCTCGCGACCATTGCCGCGACGCGCCGATTCGTCCGCAGACAAAGGTCGTGGTTTCGCCGCGATCCCCGCATAATTTGGCTAGACCATCCCGACGTCGATCAGGTGGCGGGCATGGTCAGCTCAGCCTGACATGCGATGGGTACCGGCGACCCGTTCATCCCGGCGTCTGGAGACATCTGTGACCGCGCTCGAGCTGAACCTCGTCCCGGCCCTGTGCGCCGCGTTCGACGACGGATCGTTGCAGTTGCATTACCAACCCGAGGTTGACCTGCACAACGGGTCGGTCCCGGCGATGGAGGCGTTTCTGCGTTGGCAGCATCCCG
The DNA here is from genome assembly GCF_917627355.1 of Protofrankia sp. Cj3. NCBI lineage: Bacteria > Bacillati > Actinomycetota > Actinomycetes > Frankiales > Frankiaceae > Protofrankia > Protofrankia sp. Cj3. The sequence continues at coordinate 32,184 of NZ_CAKJTR010000025.1, forward strand.
ATCGTGGGTTGATGCGCCCGTCACAGTTCATGCCGGTCGCCGAAGCGGCCGGCCTGTCCGAACAGGTCGGCCGCTGGGTGCTGCGGACCGCTGTGACGGAGGCTCGGACGTGGCACGAGATGGCTTCAGGGACCACGATCCGCCCACCTCGCCTGTGGGTGAACGTCACCGCCGACCAGCTGATCCGGCCGGATTTCGCGGCCGAGGTGGAACACCTCGTGCGTGGCCGGGGGCTGCCGCCGGGAGCCCTCGGGCTGGAGTTCACCGAACAGACTCTTGGGCTGGCGCACATCGGGGTCCCCCGCCTGTTGGCCCAGTTACGCTCGTTCGGGCCAGCGATCGGCGTTGACGGGTTCGGCACCTGGTATGCTTCGATGTCGACTCTTGATGTCCTGCCGCTGGACATGGTGAAGATCGACGGTCGGTTCCTTCATGCGATGCAACGGGACCTGGAAGGTGAAGCCGTTCTGGCCTCGATCATTACGCTGGCTCACCGACGCCGGCTGATGGTGGCGGCAGAAGGTGTCGACAGCGCCGTCATCGCATCCAGGTTGGCGGCGATGAACTGTGACCGCGGCGCCGGCCGGCTGTTCTGCCCGCCCGTTCCCACCGACGACGCCCGGATGATCGCCCTCGGCCGCGGCCGGCCAGACCGGTGGCAGCAGCGATCGGGTCCATCCGCGGCGTCTTCCCGCCCCACGTCCCGCCACGCCGCCACCGTACCGATGCGCGCCCCCGCCGGTGCCGGCTGAGCACGGATCGACCATCCGGATGCAACCGTGTGTCAGAGAAGGGCAAATATGACGCTTCCCGCCGTTGAGGACACCATCCGCGACCAGTTCTTCGACGCCACCGGCGAGGGACTCGATCTCGTCGATCGAGCGGCCCTACGCCGAGTTCCGGGTCTGACGACCGAACTCGACGACGTCACCGAGGTCGAATACCGCCAGCTCCGGCTGGAACGAGTCGTCCTCATCGGCGTGTGGACCGCCGGGACCGCCACCGACGTCCAGACCTCCATGACCGAGCTCGCGGCACTCGCGACTACGGCGGGCTCGGTCATCCTGGACGCGCTCGTCCAGCGCCGTGACACTCCCGACGCCGCGACCTACGTCGGTTCCGGCAAGGCCCGGGAACTGTGCGAGGTCGTTGCCGCTGTCGGCGCCGACACCGTTGTCTGTGACGGGGAACTGACCCCGGGCCAACTGCGCCAGCTGGAGGATGTCGTAAAGGTCAAGGTCATCGACCGGACCGCGCTGATCCTGGATATTTTTGCCCAGCACGCGACCTCCCGGGAAGGCAAGGCGCAGGTCGAGCTTGCTCAACTGCAGTACATGCTGCCGCGGCTGCGCGGCTGGGGTGAGTCGATGTCACGGTCCGGCGGCGGCATCGGCACCCGGGGGCCCGGTGAAACAAAGATCGAAACCGACCGGCGGCGCCTGCGCGCGCGCATGGCCAAACTCCGCCGGGAACTCGCCGACATGAAGACGGTCCGGGCGACGAAGCGGTCCTCACGGCAACGCAGCAGTGTACCCGCGGTCACGATCGCCGGGTACACCAACGCCGGCAAGTCCTCGCTGCTCAACCGCCTGACCGGCGCGGGCGTGCTCGTCGAGGATGCGCTGTTCGCCACGCTTGATCCAACGGTACGGCGGGCCACGCTCCCGGACGGCCGGATCTTCACCCTCGCGGACACCGTTGGCTTCGTCCGCCATCTGCCGCACCAGATCGTCGAGGCGTTCCGCTCGACCTTGGAGGAGGTCGCGGACGCCGATCTTCTCCTGCACGTGGTCGATGGTTCGCATCCCGATCCGATGTCACAGATTTCGGCTGTCCGCACGGTGATCAACGACGTCGACGCCGGTGACGTCCCCGAGCTGATCGTGGTGAACAAAACCGACCTGGCTGACCCGGAGGTACTGGCTCGGCTACGCCGAGAAATCCCAACCGCGGTCTTCGTGTCGGCCCGCACCGGCGAGGGCCTGACCACCCTGGTGGAGGCGCTGACCGAACATGTACCGCACCCCGCGGTTGACGTGCGTGTGCTGGTGCCCTTCGCCCGCGGGGATCTGGTGTCCCGGGTCTACGCCGACGGCGAGGTCCTCGATCTCGGGCACACAGCGGACGGCACCGTTCTGCGGGCTCGGGTACCGGTCGGCCTCGCCGCCCAGCTCGCCGTGTTCCAGCTCGAACCAGCCTGAAAAACGGATGGGCAAGCCGACCGGTCGAGCTCGATAGCTATACCGCCCGTATAGTTATGCCGCCCGCTGGCCGACGGCCTCGCGCCAGAAATCGATCAGAACCGCCGCGGTAGCCGGTGGATTTTCGGTCGCGGGTGAGTGCGCGGCGTCAGGGATCACTTCGTAGCGGGCGCCGACACGCGCGGCCATGTCCGCCTGCAGATGCGGCGGCCAGGCGTCATCGGCGATGCCGTGCGCAACCAGAACAGGCGCGGCGGCCTCGCGGATCACAGCCGCGAGCTCGCCGACCCGGTCAGGCTCGTCAAGGAGCTGCTCACCCATGACCCGCAGGCCAATGTCGCTGCTGGCGAAGAACCTGCGCTCAAGGAACTCCAAACCACCCGGTGGATAGACGGTGGTGTCCGCGACGCGTACCGCGGCCCACACCGCGTCGCGACCGCTGCGGTCGTAGACGATCCGCATGGCTCGCAACGCGATCCGGCGGGCGCCGACGATGCCAGCGGGGCCCGAGCTGAGCAACACCAGGCTGGCCATGACCGAAGGCCGGTTAATGACCGCGGCACGGGCGACCAGACCGCCAAAGGAATGGCCGAGCAGATGCACCGGCCGGCCGATCTCGTCGACCACGCGCCCTACATCCACAGCCAGTGCCTCGACCATGCAGTCTCGTTCCGGATCAGCGGCCGGCGACTCGTACTGGCCACGCTGGTCGATCGCGATGACATTGAACCCCGCCTGCGCCAGCTCTGTCATGATCAGCAGATAGTCCTCCTTGCTCCCGGTGTACCCGGGCAGCAGGACGACCGGTGGATCAGCTGGTGAGCCAGCTCGCAGCGCCGCCAGACCCGCGCAGGTCAAGCGCCGCACTCCTGGTGGCAGTTCCGTCGACGTCAAGAGCATTACTAGCGACTCCCCCATTTCCAGCAGGCGACCATGTACCCCACACCGTAAGGCGCACCAACATACTCAGCGTAAGATATCCATGACCGTTCGTGCGTGTCACTCGGCCTGGAGACAAGACTCGCGCCAGCCAGCACCTGCCACGAGGCACGGCCCGCCGCCATCAGCTCACGGGAGAGAGCGGGCTCGAGCCGCAGCAACGCGGGCGCGTCAGCCGCGGCCAACGCCGCCGCCACCGTGTCGTCATGAGCTGCGGCGCGTTCATCAAAGCCGCCGGGAGCGCCGACCGTCCGCCGCGCGCTGCCGTCCGCCATCACCAGGAACGCGACCCTGGCCGCACGTTGAGCCAACGTGACGCCGATGTTGGCGGCCTCCCGCGGGACGGTCATCGCGCTCACGCCGAATCCGGCCACGTCCCCCTGCCATGCCGTCTGTTCGAGCAGCCAGGCTCCGACCGTCAACGACAACGGCAACGTCGGCCGGTCCGGGCATCGCTGACCAGGTTGGCTCGCCTGTCCCAGCACTACCGAGCGGGCCACCCCGAAACCGGTCAGGGATCCCGACTGGCCGGCCGCATATGCCGCCGTTCGTGGGGCATCGCCGACAACCACGAGAAGGTCCGGGTCCCATGCGACCAGCCGACGAACAGCCTGGATTGCCGGTTCTCGCACAGCTACCGGCTCGCCTCGCGCCATCTCGGGAATGAGCAATGGTGGATGCGGGCAGGTCACCGCTGCGAGCAGCATTACCGGTGGCGCGTGGGCATACCGAGGTCGGTCAGCCGCCGCGTCATCCCGGCCTCCCCAACATCGCTCGGTGTGTGCCGCGCGATCTGCCAGAGGTCACCCGCTCTGGTCCGTCGATGGGTCAGCGGCGGATCGTCCGCCACAAGATGGTGCGGCGCGCCTCTGGTGATCACAGTTTCGATCACATCACCGGGCCGTATCCCTGGGTCCGCGCTGTCGGAAACAGCTGGTGGCCGCAGGTGGACAAGCCGGCCGTCACGGGCGCGGCCGGACCGTCGCCCGGTGGCGGCATCCTTGCGCCCCTCGCCCTCGACGACCAGTACCTCCACCCGCTGGCCGACGAGCATGCGGTTGGCCTCCCAGGAGATCTCCTCCTGAACGGCCACCAGCCGGTCATAGCGGTCCTGAACGACTGCCCGGTCCACCTGGCCGGCCATGGTCGCCGCCGGGGTACCGGCTCGCTGGGAGTACTGGAACGTGAAGGCGCTGGCGAACCGCGCCTCGCGTACCACCTGCAGGGTGTCGGCGAAGTCGGCCTCGGTCTCCCCAGGGAAACCGACAATGATGTCGGTGGTGATCGCGGCGTGGGGCAATGCCGCCCGCACCCGCTCGACGATCCCGAGGAACCGGTCCTGCCGATAGGAACGGCGCATCCGCCGCAGCACCGCGTCCGATCCCGACTGCAACGGCATGTGCAGCTGCGGGCAGACCGCCTCCGTCGCCGCCATCGCCTCGATCACATCGTCGGTGAAGTCGCGTGGATGCGGCGAGGTAAACCGGACCCGTTCCAGGCCATCAACCGTCCCGCAGGCACGCAGCAGTTTCGCGAATGCTCCCGGGTCACCCAGTGACCGGCCATAGGAGTTCACGTTCTGGCCGAGCAGGGTAATCTCCAGAACACCCTCGGCGACCAGGGCGTCGACCTCGGCGAGGATCTCCCCGGGCCGACGGTCAGTCTCCCTGCCCCGCAAGCTCGGCACGATACAGAACGTGCAGGTATTGTCACAGCCAACGCTGATACTTACCCAGGCCGAATGATGGGCTGCCCGCTTGGCGGGAAGTGCGCTGGGAAAGACCTCCAAGGCTTCAGCGATCTCGACCTCGGCCACCGCGTTGTGCCGAGCGCGCTCCAGCAGCACGGGCAGCCGGTGGAGATTATGCGTCCCGAAGACGACGTCCACCCAGGGCGCGCGTTCGGCGATCAGCCCGCGGTCCTTCTGCGCGAGGCAGCCGCCGACGGCGATCTGCATTCCCGGGTGACGCTGCTTGGCCGGGAACATCTGGCCGAGGTTGCCATAGAGCCGGTTGTCGGCGTTCTCCCGCACCGCGCACGTGTTGAAGACCACCAGATCAGGAGTGACGTCAACGCCGGTTTCAGCTGGCACGTAACCAGCGGCCTCAAGCATGCCGGCGATGCGTTCGGAATCATGGACGTTCATCTGACAGCCAAACGTCCGGACCTGATAGCTGCGGGGACTCACGCAGCCAGCCTACGGTGCGCAACCCGGACCTTCCTGGTCCGCCAGCCCCAATGCCGTCGCGGCCCGGGTCAGCGGGGGGTGCGTGCGCGCAGGACCTCGCCGCCCAGGATGACGAAACACCGCTGCCCCCTCCCATCGATCATGGTAGGGCGGATCAGCGGGCGACCTCAACGGCGCGGGTCTCCCGGACCACGGTGACCCGGATCTGACCGGGGTAGGTCAGCTCGTCCTCGATCTGCTTGGCGACGTCACGAGCCAACATGTGGGCGGCAATGTCATCGACCTGATCCGGGACGACCATCACCCGGACCTCACGACCCGCCTGCATCGCGAACACCCTTTCAACGCCCGGACGCCCAGCGGCGATCTGCTCGATGCGTTCGAGGCGCTTGACGTAGGACTCCAGGCTCTCCCGGCGAGCACCTGGTCGCCCACCGGAAATCTGGTCAGCGGCCTGGGTGAGAACGGCTTCGATCGAACGCGGCTCAACCTCGTTGTGATGCGCTTCGACCGCATGCACCACCTCCTCGTCCTCACCGTAACGGCGGGCGATCTCGGCACCGATGAGGGCATGGCTGCCCTCCACCTCGTGGGTCAGCGCCTTGCCAAGATCGTGCAGCAGCGTTCCCCGCTTGGCCAGAGCTGGTGGCAGCCGCAGCTCAGCTGCCATGATTCCCGCCAGATGGGCGGACTCGACAAGGTGCGCGAGAACGTTTTGGCCATAGCTGGTCCGATACCGCAGGCGTCCGAGCAGGGCGATCAACTCCGGGTGCATCTCCGCGATCCCGGTCTGCATAAGCGCGTCCTCGCCAGCGCGGACGCAGCGAGCCTCAACCTCACGCCTGGCCCTTTGGTACTCCTCCTCAATGCGGTGTGGATGAATACGCCCATCCGAGACCAGGGCCTCCAAGGTGATTTTCCCGACCTCACGCCGCACCGGATCGAAACAGCTCAACAGGACCGCCTCCGGCGTGTCATCGATAATGACATTCACCCCGGTGACCGACTCGAACGAGCGGATGTTGCGTCCCTCGCGGCCGATGATGCGGCCTTTCATCTCGTCGTTGGGCAGGTGCAGCACAGAAACGACCGATTCCGTGGTCGCTTCCGCGGCGACGCGCTGAATCGCCAACGTCACGATTTTCCGAGCCCGGTCCTCGCCCTGCTCACGAGCTTGCGCCTCAATATCGCGGACGAGCACGGCGGCATCTCGACGAGCATCGGCCTCGACAAGTTTGACAAGCTCGGCACGCGCCTGGGTCGCGGTGAGCCGGGCCGCGCTCTCCAGCGTCTGGCGACGCTCCTCCTCCAGATCAACAAGCTCAGCCCGACGCCTGGCGAGATCAATTTCTCGAGCAGCAAGATCACGATCTCGGGTCTCGAGCTCGCGTGCCTGCTCATCAATCACGGCCGCGCGAACCTCCAGGCGCTGTTCGCGCTGGACGAGCCGAGCATCCTGCGCGTGGAGCTCGGATCGCAGCTGCCGCACCTCCGCCTCGGCCTGCGCCCGGAACGTCTCGGCCGACTTGCGGCCTAATTCGCGTGCTTCCGCCTCAACAAGGGAGGCCCGCAACACGGATTCGGCCTCCGCCCGCTCCTGCACCGCCCGTGCCCCCTCCTCAGCCCGGCGTAGCAGCTCGGCGCCATCCCGCTCCGCCTGTTGGGCGTCAAGGAGCCCGGCCGACTCCTCATGATCTGTACCGGGACGATGCGCCGTCAGCGCACCCGAGCCCAATACCCGAACGAGCAGTACGGCTATGACCACCAAACCCACGAGCAGGCAGGCCCCAAGCACAGCGAGGAGAACACCCATCGGTCCTCCTCCCGCTGCCGGCCATGGCCCGCAACTAGCGGGCCGGAGCGGCGAGGGGCCCACGAAACGGGCCGTTCCGAAACTTCAACCCGTGTCGTTGCGGACAGCCGGGTTGAGCCCAAACGAACGCGACGACGTCCACAGACATCGCGATCCGGGCCAACCACCCTCGTGTGAAGTTGTTTCACGCTATCGGAACCGCGTCACCGCGGGAGCCCTCTCACCTTCGGTGAGAGTAGGTCTGCGGCTCTCGAACGGTCAAGAAATGCTAGTGGTCGCCGCTGGAAGTTG
>NZ_CAKJTR010000026.1:0-1565 GCF_917627355.1 Protofrankia sp. Cj3
CTCATGGCGGGTGAGCTCACGCTGCTCGGGGAGTTTCCCGAAGCCTCCCAGGCCCGCGCCGTGCTGGCGGCGCTCGGCAGCGGAGAACGTACTTTCACCGCGATCGCCACCGCGGCCGGCGGAGCGAGCCCGCTGGCGTCGGGCACGCTGTCCCCCATCCTGACCATGCTGCTCGACAAGCAGGTCGTCGCGGCCGACAGCCCGCTGTCCAGCCGGCCCGACACGAAGAACAAGCGTTACCGGATCGCGGACCCCTACCTCCGGTTCTGGCTGACTTTTCTCGACCGTGGCATTCCGCTGGTGGAGCGGGGCCGCGGTGATGTCGTCCTCACCCGTATCGAACGTTCGTGGACCACCTGGCGTGGCCGGGCCGTCGAACCGGTCGTCCGAGAAGCCCTTCTTCGGCTGCTACCGGACGAGGCCTGGCCCGGCACCGAAGCGATCGGCGGCTGGTGGAACCGCCAGAACAATCCCGAGATCGACATCGTCGGTGCCGACCGCGCACCCGCCGCGGGGAAGGTCCACTTCCTGGGTTCCATCACATGGCTGGAGAACCAGCCCTTTGGGCGGCGTGACTACGACAGCCTTGTCCGCGACATGCTCGCCGTCCCCGGCGTCGAGCCTGGAACACCCCTGGTGGCGGTCTCCCGCCGCGGCGTCGCCGACAGCCTCCCCCTCGCGGCGCACTGGGGGCCGGCCGATCTGATCCAAGCCTGGCGTTGACACCAGCCCTGCTGATCATCGGCTCGGCTCGTGGCCGGCGCGGTCAGCTCATCCAGTCGACGACGGCCAGCTCGTCCGCTGCCGCGATGACGATCCCGTTGCCGCCGCAGGACGGGCACGGATCGAGACGTCCGCCGTCGTACTCACAGCCGCAGGCGAAGCAGCGCAGCCGGTCGGCCGCGTTGCGCCATTCCACGTGGCTGGCTTCGAGACAGGTGCCAGTGGCCGCACCGTGCCACGCCGCGGCGGCGGCGTCGATGTCGACGCCGCCGCCGATCGCGAGCACCACCGTCCGTACCCGTGCTCCCGCGCTCGCGTCGACGAGCGCGGCGACCGCGGCCCGCGCGAGACCGGCCTCATGCATCTGTGGGCACCTGCGCTCCCCGATCTGTCACTCCCCAGCCGGCCAGGATGCTCCGGGCCGCGGCCACCATCTCCGTGACGCTGGAGTCGATCAACGGACTCAGCCCCCAGCGGTCCGCGATGGACTCGGGCACGACGCCGACCAGCGCGACATGCTGGGGAGCGCAGCCCGCGAGCTCCGCCGCGGACAGGGCGTCCACGAGACCGACGTCGTGCGCGCTCGCGCGCACTCCGTGGCCGCGCCGCACGTCGCCGTCCCCGATGACGATCACATCACCCGGCCGGCCCTGCGCGCTCGCCACCGCGTCGAGGATGAGCACCGCCCGGCGGCCGGCCAGGTAGGGCATGAGCATGAGCCCGAGCGTCCCGCCGTCGAGCACCTCCACGCCCGGGACGGGGACGGCACCCAGCCGCCGGGCCGCGACCACGCCGACGCCGTCGTCACCCAACAGCTCGTTGCCGATACCCAGGACCAGAAC
>NZ_CAKJTR010000026.1:1994-4313 GCF_917627355.1 Protofrankia sp. Cj3
AGGCGGCCCAGCTCCTGCCTTCCACACCCCACAGCGCGACTCCGGTGAAAATCTCGGCGGCGAACATCGTGTAGAGCACGGCGTAGGTCATACCGGCGAGCGGGTTGTGACCGACGACCTCGGGCGCCTCACGGTCGATGAACAGATAGAAACGCAGCGATGGGATGATCAGACGCCGGCGTTCACGGGTGCTGGGGATCCACTCCGTCCACCGCGACCAGCGGTTGGGTGACAGGACGTGCCAGGCGACCCGCGCGAGGATCAGGTCGATGAAGACAAACGCGGTGATCTCGTGGACCGTTCGCACCCAGGTGACCCAGTAAGCGTCGCCGCCGAGGCGCAGCTGCGGGTTCCCGATCAGGAAACCCGTCACGCTGAGCACCACCAACGCCAGGACGAGCAGCCAGTGCACGACACGTACCGGCAGATCCCAGACCCGCACCCGCACGAAGGCCTGCTCCGGGCACGCCCGCGGCACGGCTTCCCCCGACACCGCCTTGTCCGGCACGGCGGCGCTCACTGGACCCGCACCTCGACGATGTCGCGGCCGTCCGCGTCGTACACATGCGCCGCGCAGGCCATGCAGGGATCGAACGAGTGCAGTGTCCGCAGCACCTCCAGTGGCCGCCGCGGATCGACGACAGGGGTGCCGACCAGGGCCGACTCGTAGGCACCTGGATTACCCCGCTCATCGCGGGGGCTGGCGTTCCAGGTCGTGGGTACCACCGCCTGGTAGTTGCTGATCCGTTCGCCGTCGATGACGACCCAGTGCGACAGCGATCCCCTGGGTGCCTCGTGGAAGCCGACGCCGCGGGCCCGCCCGGCCGGCCACGTCGAGGGATGCCACTTCCCGGTGTCCGCGATCGTCAGGTCCCCCGAGCCGACGTTCGCCCGCAGCCGGTCGAGGAGTTCCAGGGAGTACTGTGCCATCAGCTTCGTCTCCAGGCCCCGAGCCAGCACCCGGCCGAGGGTTGACATCAACGCCGTGGGCGCCAGACGCAGCCCGTCCAGCGCGTCCCGCACGAGCGGCTGGATGCGGGCGTCGCCCGATGCGTAGCCGACGAGCATGCGGGCCAGCGGGCCGACCTCCACCGCGATCCCGTCGTAGCGCGGTGCCTTCAGCCACGAGTACTTCCCGCCGACGTCGAGCTGGGAGAAGGGCGGCTCGGGGCCGGTGTAGTCCGGCGTGGTCTGGCCCTGCCACGGGGCGAGCGCGGCGCCGGTACCTGTGGCTGTGGGCCCGCCGGAGCCGTCGTAACGGAACCACGAGTGGGCGACGGACTCGGCGATGTGGGACGGGTCGAACGGTTCGACCGTCAGCGTGCCCCCGCGCGGGTGGGCGTCGCGGATGACCCCGCCGGGGAACAGACCGCCGGCCTGTGGCCGGCCCTTGGGCTGCGGCGCCTGCGCGAAGTCCCCGAACACCATGTACGAGCCCAGCCCCGCGCCGTACGTCGTCCATTCAGGATAAGCCGCCGCGATCGCGTACAGGTCAGGCAGGAACACCTTCTCGACGAAGTCCAGCCCCCGCGCCAGCAGCTGGGCGAGCTCGGTCAGCGTGTTGTCGTTGATTGCCTCCTGGCTCGCCAGATCGATCGGGGACGCCATACCGCCGACGACATAGGTCTGCGGATGCGGGTTCTTGCCGCCGAGCAGCGCGTGCACCCGGACGTAGTCCCGCTGGAAGTCCAGCGCGTCGAGATAGTGGCTGAACGCCACCAGGTTCAGCTCCGGACTGAGCCGGTACGCGGGATGCCCCCAGTACCCGTTCGTGAACGGGCCGATGTTCCCGCTCGCCAGGAACGCGCCCAGCCGGGCCTGTACCGCGGCGAACAGCTTCGCCGTCGAGCGCGGATAGTCCGAGCTGGACTGGGCGAGCGCCGCGGCGCGCGCGGGGTCGGCCTTCAGCGCCGCGGTCGGGTCGATCCAGTCCAGCGCCTGCAGATGGTAGAAGTGCACGACATGATCATGAACGAACAGCGCCGCGGCGATGATCTCACGCAGCAGCCGGGCGTTGCGCGGTGGGACCGCACCGACCGCGTCCTCGACAGCCCGCACCGAGGCCAGCGCGTGCACGGTGGTGCAGACACCGCAGATCCGCTGCGCGAACAGCCAGGCGTCCCGGGGATCCCGGCCCTCGACGATGGTCTCGATGCCGCGCCACATCGTCGATGAGGCGTACGCCTCGGTGACGCGGCCACCGTCCACCGCTACCTCGACACGCAGATGACCCTCGATCCGGGTCACCGGGTCGATGACCAACCGGCTCATGTCGCCTGCCCGCCTCTGTCGTCAGCGGGCCCAGCGGGCTCAGCGGGC
>NZ_CAKJTR010000026.1:4970-6738 GCF_917627355.1 Protofrankia sp. Cj3
GTGTGAGACGCGGCCACGCGGTGCTGGATGACCTTACCGACCCCGTGCGCCGCGAATCCAGTCGCGGTCGCCGCGAGGACACCCAGACCGATCCTGTCCGCCGTGAGGCTGAAGTCCCGCGTCGCGACATGCGGCAGCCGGTCGTAGAACGGCGACATCGTGTCCCAGAAACCAGGCTCGGAACAGCCCACACAACCGTGCCCGGCCGCCACCGGCCAGGACGTCCCCCCGTTGTAACGAACGCTCGGGCAGTTGTGGAATGTGGCCGGCCCCTTGCAGCCGAGCCGGTACAGGCACCAGCCCCTGCGATGGCCGTCGTCGCCCCAGGACTGCGCGAACTGGCCGGCGTCGAAGTGGCCCCGGCGCGCGCAGGTGTCGTGGATGCGCTGCCCGTAGGCGAACAGCGGGCGGCCGAAGCCGTCCCGGGCCGGGAACTGCCCGAACGTCAGATAGTGGACGATCGTCGCGGTGAGGTTGTCGGCGTTGACCGGACAACCGGTCAGGTTGACGACCTCGACCCCGCCGACGACGTCTTCCACCCGGACCGCGCCGGTCGGGTTGGGGCCGGCGGCGGGGATCCCACCGAACGCCGAGCAGGTGCCGGCGTTGATGATCCCGGCCGCGCCGCGGGCAGCGCTCCTGAGTATCTCCTCGGCCGATCGGCCCCCGACCGTGCACGACCCCGGGATGCCGGTGGGCACGGAGCCCTCGACCACGACCAGGTGCCCGCCCCGCGCCACGGCCTTGTCCCGGGCGTCCTCGGCGTCGGCGCCGGCCGCCGCCATCAACGTCTCGTGGTAGTCGAGCGAAATCATTCCCAGGATCAGGTCCGCGACGGATGGATTGCGCGAGCGTAGGAACGCTTCGCTGTCACCGGCACAGTCCTGGAACTCCAGCCACACGACAGCAGGCCGGTCGATCCTGTCCAGCGCCGCCGCGACCTGGGGAGCGAGCTGGGGCGGCAGCGCGAGGGTCGCGACGACCCCCGCGCAGAACTTCAGGATCGACCGCCGCGCCACCCCGGCCTCGGCGAGCCGCGCGGACAGGCTGCCGTCCGCTGCCCGCTGCCGGGCAGCACCGCCCGGTGGCGACACCCCGTGCGCCGCACCCTGCCCGACCGTCCCGCAGCTGCTGTTCACGGCTTGCCTCCCACATCGCCTCGACGGGACGTCAGCTGCCCGGCGCGCTCGGGAACAACGCTTGACAACAGCGCTTGACAACAGCGGCCGGACACTTCGCGCAACGAAACGCTAGGGCAGACCGTGGCGGGATTTGCGCGCTCCGCTCGGCCAGGCGACCGAAGACTGTCCGAGCACGGCTCTTTTCGCGGGGCCTGCGGGCTGAAGGAAGCACCCGCCGCGGGCCCTGCGGGAGCCGGCGGCGGGTCGCTGGTCCCTTGCCCGCCATGACGCTCGGCGGCAAGACTTACGGTCATGATCCGGCCTGACGACACCGCCGGACGGCGCGAGCGGGTGGCACACCGGCTTGAGGTCCACGGGACCGTGCAGGGGGTCGGTTTCCGTCCGTTCGTCTACCGTCTGGGCACCAGCCTCGGGCTGGACGGCTGGGTGCGCAACGACGACGGCCGGGTCGTGATCGAGGCGGCCGGCCCACCCGGAGCGCTCGCCGCTCTCGCGTCCCGGCTGCGCACGGACGCCCCACCGCTGGCCCGGGTACGCGACGTCTGTGTCACCGAACTGTCCACCCCGATTCCGCGCCCGCGCTCGGGATTCCGGGTCGGGCCGTCGGTCAGCCGGCCGGCCGCGCC
>NZ_CAKJTR010000026.1:6911-10438 GCF_917627355.1 Protofrankia sp. Cj3
CGGCCCCTGCATCGGTGCCGGCCCCTGCATCGGCATCGGCCAGCCATGTCCGCGAGGTGCCCGCCGACGTCGCCACCTGCGAGGCCTGCCTGGCCGAACTGTTCGACCCGAACGACCGCCGGTACCGGTACCCCTTTGTCAACTGCGCCGACTGCGGCCCCCGGGCCACGATCGTCGACACCCTCCCGTACGACCGCGCGCGCACGACGATGCGGGCCTTCCCCCTGTGCGACGACTGCGCCCGCGAGTACACCGACCCGGGCGACCGGCGGTTCCACGCCGAGCCGATCGCGTGTCCGGCCTGCGGCCCCCAGCTCGCCTGGTGGTCGCCGGCCGGCGGCCGGGGCCCGCGGACGGATCCCCAGCCAGCCGCGTCGACAGGCGGCACGGCCACGCTGGCCGCGCTGGCCGCCGCTGTCGCAATGATCGACAGTGGTGGCACCGTGGCGCTCAAGGGGCTGGGTGGCTACCAGCTCGTGTGTGACGCGACCAACGACGCGGCCGTCGCTCGGCTGCGGGCACGCAAACACCGTCCGGTCAAGCCGTTCGCGGTCATGGTGACCGATCTGGGCGCGGCGCGGGCGCTGGCCGACATCGACACGGTGGAGGCGGGCCTGTTGACATCGGTCGCGCGGCCGGTGGTGCTGCTGCGACGCGCCCATAATGGTGTTCTCGCGGACGCGGTCGGGCCGGGCGCCCCGCGGCTCGGGCTGTTCCTGCCCGTCACCCCCTTGCACCAGCTGCTCCTCGGCGAGCTGGGCAGACCGCTCGTTGTCACCAGCGGGAACTCCTCGGGCGAACCAATCGTGATCGACGACGCCGAGGCCCGGGACCGTCTCGCCACCGTGGCCGACGGGTTCCTGAGCCACGACCGGGCCATCCGCTCCCCTTACGATGACTCCGTCGTCCGGGCTGTCGCGGGGCGTGGGTCGATGATCCGGCGCGCTCGCGGGTACGCGCCGCGGCCGCTGCGGCTCCCCATCGCTGCCGGCGAGCCGCTGCTCGCCGTCGGCGCGCAGCTCAAACACACGTTCACCCTGGCCGAGGGGACAACCGCCGTCGTCGGGCCGCATACGGGCGATCTTTCCCAGCAGCCCACACTGGTGGCGTTTGAACGCACTCTCGCGCACCTGTGCGCGATGACCGGCATCACCCCGCGCGTCATCGCCCACGATCCGCACCCCGGCTATCTTTCCACCCAGTACGCGCTTTCCAGCCGGTACGCGATGATGAGCGGCGCGCGGCCGCGCGTGGCCGTGCAGCACCACCATGCGCACGTGGCGTCCTGCGCCGCCGAGCACGGTGTCACCGGGCGGTTCATCGGCGTCGCCTACGACGGCCTGGGGCTCGGCGACGACGGCACCCTGTGGGGCGGTGAGGTGCTGGTCGCGGACCTCGTCTCCTATCGGCGGGTGGCCCGGTTCGGCCGGGCACCGTTGCCCGGTGGTACCGCGGCGCTGCGCCGTCCCGCCCGGGTGGCGCTGGGCTACCTGTTCGGCGCGGAACCGCTCGGCGGCCTGCCGGCCATCGGCCCCTCGGCGACAGACCGGCGCCTGGCCGCGCCGTTCCTGGACCGGTTGACCGATCGTGAGGTGTCCGTGGCCGCCCGGATGATCGAACGCGGCGTCAACTGCCCCGTCGCCTCCAGCGCGGGGCGGCTGTTCGACGCCGTCGCGGCGCTGCTCGGCCTGTGCGACGAGGTGACCTATGAAGGTGAGGCCGCCGCCACGGTGGAAGCCGCCGCGCTGGCGGCCGGAACGCCCGGGGTCAGCACGCCGGACCCGGCAGCCACTGGGCACGCCCGCGCTGTCGAGCTGCCCTGGCGGATCGTCGGTCATGGCGGCCTGCTCGTCTACGACCCGCGGCCGACGCTGCGGGCGCTGGTGGAGGGACTGCACGCCCGGGTCGCCGTCGGCGTCCTCGCCGCCCGGTTCCACGCCACGATCGTCGCGGTCACCGTCGCCCTGTGTACCGATGCCGCCCGGCGTCACCGGTTGCGAACGGTCTGCCTGTCCGGCGGGGTCATGCACAACCAGCTGCTTGCCGAAGCCCTCCCCGCGGCGTTGGCGGCCGCCGGCCTCACCCCGTTGCTCAACGAACGGGTTCCGGCCGGAGACGGCGGAGTGAGCTATGGCCAGGCCGCGGTGGCCGCGGCGCGACTGAGGGGGGAATAAGCCCGTGTGTCTCGGTATACCAGGCCGCGTCGTGGCGACGACCGAGGTCGCCGGCCTGCTCATGGGCACGGTCGACTTCGCGGGCGTGACCCGAGAGGTCTGTCTCGGTTACGTCCCCCAGGCGCGGGTGGACGACTACGTCATCGTCCATGTCGGCTTCGCCATCAGCCTCGTGGACGAGGCCGAGGCCCGGCGCACGCTGGAGATCCTGCACGCGATGGGAGCGCTCGACGAGGAGCTTGGCGCCGAACCCGCCCAGGAGGCCCGATGAGGTATCTCGACGAGTACCGTGAGCCAGCGCTCGCCCGGCGGCTGCTCACCAAGATTCACACAGTGACGTCGCGGCCATGGACGCTGATGGAGGTCTGCGGCGGCCAGACCCACACCATCGTCCGCCAGGGCATCGACGAACTGCTGCCCGCGGGGATCCGGATGATCCACGGACCTGGCTGTCCCGTCTGCGTGACACCGCTGGAACTCATCGACAAAGCACTGGCCATCGCCGGGCGCCCCGAGGTCATCCTCACCTCCTACGGTGACATGCTCAGGGTTCCGGGGACGAGCACCGACCTGCTCGCCATGCGGGCCCGCGGCAGCGATGTCCGGGTCGTCTACTCACCGCTGGACGCCGTCCGCATCGCCGCGGCGTGCCCCGACCGCGAGGTGGTCTTCTTCGCCGTGGGGTTCGAGACGACGGCGCCCGCGAACGCCATGGCGGTGCTGCGCGCCCACGCGCTCGGCCTGACGAACTTCAGCGTCCTGGTCAGCCATGTGCTCGTCCCGCCGGCGATGACCGCGCTGCTGGACGCGCCGGGCTGCCAGGTGCAGGCGTTCCTGGCTGCCGGCCACGTCTGTGCCGTCATGGGATGGACCGAATACGAGCCGCTGTCACGGCGTTACCAGATCCCGGTCGTCGTGACCGGATTTGAGCCACTCGACATCCTGGAGGGCATCCTCATGGCGGTGCGCCAGCTCGAAGAAGGCCGCGCGCAGGTGGAGAACCAGTACGTCCGCGCCGTGCGGCGGGCCGGGAACATCCAGGCGCAGGCGGCCATCGGGCGTGTGTTCGGTGTCCGTGACCGGATGTGGCGGGGCATCGGCACCATCCCGATGAGCGGTTTCGCGCTCGCGGACGAGTTCGCCTCCTATGACGCCGAGACCCGCTTCGCCGTGGCCGGCCTGAGCACGCGGGAACATCCGGCCTGCATCGCTGGGGGCATTCTCACCGGAACGCGCCTACCGACCGACTGCGCGGCGTACGGTGCCGCGTGCACGCCGCGTACTCCGCTGGGCGCGCCCATGGTGTCCAGCGAAGGGACCTGCGCCGCCTTCCACAGTGCTGGCCGGACCACC
>NZ_CAKJTR010000026.1:10857-15722 GCF_917627355.1 Protofrankia sp. Cj3
CCAGCCCAGCCGTCCCCGGTCCCAGCATCCTCAGCCCGGCCGCCACCGACCTGACCGGCGCCAGCTGCCCGTTGCCGCTGGCGGAGACCGAGAAGGTCATGCTCGGCCACGGCAGCGGCGGGCAGCTGTCCGCCGGGCTCCTGCATGACGTGCTCCTCCCGGCCCTCGGCGCGGCCGCGCCGGCCGGCGTTCCCGAGGACGCGGCCGTGCTCGACATCGACGGCACGACAGTGGTGCTGAGCACCGACTCCTTCGTGGTGAGCCCGCTCTTCTTCCCCGGCGGTGACATCGGCTCGCTGGCCGTGCACGGGACCGTCAACGATCTGGCGATGATGGGCGCCAGCCCGCTTGCCCTGGCCGTCGCCTACGTCATCGAGGAGGGTTTTCCACTCGAGGATCTACGGCGGGTGACAGCCTCGGTCGGCGCGGCCGCGGCCGCTGTTGGCGTGCCCGTCGTCACCGGAGACACCAAGGTCGTCGGTCGCGGTGCCGCGGACGGGATCTTCGTGACCACGACCGGGATCGGCCGCCGCCTGCCCGGCGCACGTGTCTCGGCCGGCTCCGCCCGCCCCGGGGACGTCATCGTGCTCTCCGGGCCGCTCGGCGCGCACGGCACGGCCATCCTGAGCGCCCGGGAGTCCCTCGGCTTCAACAGCGAGATCACCTCGGACACCCGTCCCCTGCACCGGCTGGTCGCGGCCATGGTGGCGGGCGGTGACGCGGGGCTGCGCGCGATGCGCGACCCCACCCGCGGCGGTGTGGCGTCCGCGCTGAACGAGATCGCCGCCGCGTCCGGGGCCGGGATCGAGATCGAGGAACAGGCCGTGCCCATCCCGGCCGCGGTGGCCGCCGCCTGCGAGATCCTCGGCCTGGACCCGCTGCACGTCGCCAACGAAGGCTGCCTCGTCGCCGTCCTCGCGCCCGAGGTCGCCGACGCCGTGCTGGCCGCGATGCGCGCCCTGCCCGAGGGCCGGGACGCCACCCGCCTCGGTACCGTCGTCGCCGCCCATCCCGGCCGGGTCGTCATGCGCACCCTGCTGGGCGGCACCCGCATCGTCGACATGCTCGTCGGCGAACAGCTCCCCCGCATCTGCTAACGTGCGCTCTCCAGCCGCCAGCGTGCGCTCCTCGCAACCGCGCCCAGGAGAATACGGATGACCCGGTCCGCAAGCATCTCGCAGCCGATCGCCGTGGTAATGGGAGTGGCTGGCAGCGGGAAGACCACGATCGGCCACCTGCTCGCGGAGCGGCTGGGTGTCGTCTATGCGGAGGCCGACTCGTTCCATCCGCCGGCCAACGTCGCGAAGATGATGGCCGGGCAGGCGCTTGACGACGACGACCGGCGGCCGTGGCTGGCTGCCATCGCGGCCTGGATCCGGGATCAGGTGAACACCGACAAGGGCGGGGTGGTGTCGTGCTCCGCGCTCAGGTTCCAGTACCGGGACCGGCTGCGCGAGGCGTACCCTGACGCGTGGTTTCTTCACCTGGATATCGACCGCGCGCTCGCCGTCGAACGGGTGGCCAGCCGACACGGCCATTTTATGCCGGCGTCGTTGGTGGACTCGCAGCTTCAGACGTTGGAACCGTTGCTTCCCGACGAGAGAGGCACCGTGGTCGACGCCTCCGCCGCACCGGAGGAAATCACCCGGACCGCGCTGAGACGATTTAACGAGTATCGAGCGGCGGGCCACCCCGAAGAGCCGCCAGCCGCTCCCTGACGTCATCCAGGTCCTTGCCGGCGCCGACGCTGAAATAGCCGTCCCGAGCGTGTTCAAACGAGGAGATGGCCTGGGCGTAGTCGTGACCACTCGCCTGGCACTCACCGATGCCCCGACATGCCCTGGCTTCCTCGAGCCGGCTGCCCGCCCGCACCGCCAGCTTCCGGGCGCCGTCGAATTCGTCGCGCGCCCGGTCGGGTGCGCCAGACTTCAGCCACAATCGGCCCAGGTGGTTGCGGACCTCAGCAACCCCGAGATTGTCATTGATTGTGTCATACTGACGCAACGCTTCGTTCAACAGTTCGCGCGCCGCGTCCCGCATCGCGGGATCCTTCCTCCCGACGGACCAGCCGACATTGAAGACAGCGACACCGAGGTTCTTGGACGCATTGGCGACGCCAATCTCATCGGCAACCTCACGATACAGCCGCAGCGCCTCTTCCAACAGCTTGAGCGCATCCTCGTAGGATTCACCCTCGTTGTGGACGATGCCCATCTCGTGAAGCGCGTTGGCCTGGCCGAGCAGGGCCGCGCGGGTACCACCCACCGGTAGGCCCAGGCGCTGGAACCGGTCAAGCCGACGAAACAGCTCGACGGCGTCCGCCAGGATCTCCACCGCCTGTCGCTGATGGCCCAACAGGCGGTAGGTGATCCCGAGGTCGTTGAGCGCGATGCCCCGGGCGCGCGCGTCACCACACCGTTCGGCGACGTCAGCGGCCAGGTGGTGCAGTTCCGCCGCGTTCTCCCACGGCCCGTTGTTACGGAGATAGCCCGCCATGGCATCAATCAGGGCAACTACCATCTGTTGTCGATGCCAGACAGTTCGCCGCCGGCCACCGACAGTCCACCGCCAGCTCCAGGCATCTCCCATCCGGCTTAATGGGCTTAATGGGCTTAATGGGCTTAGCTGGCTTAATGGGCGGCCGGTCACCGCTTCGACACGGGCTATGAGCGCCGAACCGCGGCCCCGCTCGACCGCGCGACGATCGAGCCGCGCGGCATACTCGATGCAGCCGAGCAGATTCGGCTCCTCGACCGTGAACCAGGCCAACGCCTGCTGGCGTGCTTCCCAGCCGAGCGGTACTCGTGAGGCAGCAGCGGGCCGGCTGTGGCGCAGCAGGAACCATCCCGCTCGCCGCGCCATATCGGCGGCCTGTGTCTGGTAGTAGCAAAGCAGCCGGTCAAATGCGTGCGCACGGGCGTCAGCGCCACTGGCGGGCAACGAGGGAGGCCTGGGGAGCCGCTGGGCGGCGTACGAGGCGACCACATCATGCATCCGCCAACGCCCCGGGGCGTTGGCGGGCCTGACCAGATGGGCCCGCTGCAACGTGCGCAGTTTCCAACTTGCCCGCCACGGCTGCCAACCAACCAGCGCAGCCGCGGCCTCAGTCGATATCTCCGCGCCGGGATTGACCGGTAGCAGCCAGAACAACTCAGCCGCGGCCGGGTCATGACGTACCATGCGCTCCCAGGAAAGCGTGAGGATCGGCGCCAGCAGCCTCTCGTCATTGTCCGGACAGACAATATCGTCCGGACAGACAACCGGGACGGGGACGTCAGCGAGGTCGGCGACCAGGTCGGTCACAGCCAGCCGCGGGCTGTCAGCCAGCAGCGTGCCGGCGATACGCAGGGCGAGGGGCCACCATCCGCACAGTGTGGCCAGCTCGTCAGCCGCGCCACGCTGCTGGACCACTCGCTGGTCGGACGGGTCACGATCGCAAAGCACACGGCCGAGGAGCTTTACCGCGTCCGAGGGGGCGAGAGCACCCAGCTTGACGACCTGACGGTCAACAAGATCGAAAACGTTCCTTCGGGACGTCACCAATACCCGATGGGCCGGGTGCTCGGTCAGCAGGGCGGCAATCTGATCCACATGCGAGACGTTATCGAGCACCAGTAGTACCGGTTTTCCGGCTTTGGCCTGTTCAGCCAGCATGCGGTAGTAAACCGCGGCCTGTTCGCCGAGCGTGGCGGGGAGCTCCTGAGCCCGGTCAAGGGCGACAAGTAAAGGACGGTAAACCTGATCCGCGCCGATCCCCGGATGGCGGCCGTAACCCTGCATGTCAACGATGAAGGCGCCACCGGAAAACCCGCCCTTGCCCACCGCGTGAGCGGCGGCGCGGCGTACCAGCGCCGTCTTTCCCGTCCCGCCCGGTCCGATCACCACCGCGGCCAGCCGCGCGCCGGTGCCGGATCTGGCCCCGGCCCCGGCCGACGCCAGCAGCCCCATCAACTTCGCCAGCTCAGCACCCCGGCCGACAAACGCCTCCGACCCCGCCGGATCGTCGGCCGCCACGCTTTCCACGACCACCCGGCCCATATCGCCGAACGGCTTACCGGGGGTGGGGAAGGGCGGCTCGGGCATCGATCGCGCCTGGCCCGGAAGCATAGGCGCGCGACCGGGTTTCCCCCGGCCGGCCAAAGCGCTCTCGATGCCGGCAAGCAGCCGCCGCCGCGCGACGCCGTGCGGCGGTTCGCCGGCCGGCAGCCCGAACAGGTCTATTGATCTGATGTGGCTGATTTCCGGTGGTACGGAGCAGTCCTCCACTTTGATCGGTACAAGCCTGCGGTCAGACCCGTCCTGGTCACCATCCAAAGCGGACTTCACGCCATATGCCCGCATCACATGCACATGGGCCTTCGAAAGCAGCAGGATCACGCGCCGCGCGCATGTGGCGCTCGCACCTATGCCCGCCACCCAGTGCGTTCCAGGGACACCGTCCCAGGCCTCTATCAGCGTCCGGTAACCAACATCCTCCAGCTGCCAGGCGATCCACTCCGCCCACCGCTGGTCGTTCTGAGCATAAGAAATCAAGAAGTCCGGGTCCCGCCGGACCACCTGCTCAGCGTCGATTCCCCCCGCCTCGGGCACGAACCTGATACTGCCGCATAAAAAAGCCACCACGAGCAGGTTTCCAGAACTTGACAGTTCGTTGACAAATCAGCCGCCCGCGCGATTGTGGACAACAGGCCCCCATACGATCCGAAACGACGGGGCGTCCGCAGGCCGCTGGTCCGCGCGATTGAAGATCGACCGGATAAGAGCGCCCGGCAATAGGGGTGTGGATCAAGGAGTGGGACTGGGGTGCATGCATCGCGAGGCGGTGGAGGGAGCCACCGGAGGTGGTGGGTGGCGACTGACGAGCC
>NZ_CAKJTR010000026.1:16367-32467 GCF_917627355.1 Protofrankia sp. Cj3
TCCCCTATTGCCGGTCGCTCTAAGAACGCCATAAGAACATGCGGGCTCATGTCCTTATAAGCCGTTTTCGTCGGCCATGTTCGCCGGCGCTGCGGGCACCGTCCAGGTGAGGGAACATCGATGGCATGCGATGTGTCGTGTTCGGGGCAACCGGTTACATCGGCGGCCGTCTGGTGCCCGAACTCCTACGCGCCGGTCACGACGTACGGGCGGTGGCCCGCAACCCGAGCCGGCTGACCGATATACCGTGGCACGACCGAGCCGAGATCGTGGCTGGTGACGTTACCGACGCCGCCAGCGTCGCCAGCGCAGTGGCCGGGCAGGATGTCATCTACTACCTCATACACTCGCTGCACCGGCGCGACTTCGTCGAACTGGACCGTCACGCCGCTCGCACCGTCGCCGGGCAGGCACGCGCGGCCGGGGTGCGCCGGATCGTCTACCTGGGCGGCATCACTCCGGATGGACAGCCGCTATCTGCGCATCTGGCCTCCCGGGCCGAAGTCGGACAGATCATGCTCGGCTCCGGCGTGCCGACCATCGCACTGCAAGCCGCGGTCATTATCGGTTCCGGTTCGGCCAGCTTCGAGATGCTGCGTTATCTCACCGAACGCCTCCCGGCTATGGTCACCCCGCGATGGGTGAACAATCGCGTCCAGCCGATCGCAATACGCGATGTCCTGCACTACCTTACGCACGCCGCCGTGCTTCCGGACACGATCAACCGCCGTTTCGACATCGGTGGCCCGACCGTCCTCACCTACCTGGATATGATGCGCCGCTATGCCGCCGTGGCCGGCCTGCCGCGTCGTGTCATAGCCTTGGTGCCTGTACTCACCCCGTGGCTTTCAGCGCAGTGGGTGAACCTGGTGACACCGGTACCGCACAGCATCGCTGTACCACTCATCGAGTCGCTGGTGCACGAGGTCGTCTGCCACGACCGCGATATCACCACCCACATCCCGGAGCCGGATGGTGGCCCGGCCTCCTACGAGCGGGCCGTCGAACTCGCGCTGGCCCACATCCGTCACGCGGGCATACCCACCCGCCGCTCCGGCGCGGCCACGCCGCCCTCCGACCCCTTGCTCTGCGACCCGCTGCCCTCCGACCCGCTGCCCTCCGACCCCGCATGGTCGGGCGGCAGCAGCTACGAGGACATCCGCGAACGCCACACCAGCGCGGACGCGCAGGTGCTGTGGCAGTTCATCGAGTCCATCGGCGGCGAACACGACTGGTGCTCCTTCCTGCTGGCCTGGTCGCCGCGGGGCTGGCTGGACCGGCTCATCGGCAGCGCCGGCCTACGGCGAGGCCGCCGCGACCACCACCGCCTGTATCCGGGCGAAACCCGCCACCGCTGGCGGGTGGAGCATCTCGACCGGCCCCGTCTGCTGCGGCTGCGTGCCGAGATGCGGCTGCCCGGCCGCGCCTGGCTCGAGCTGTCCGCGGCCCCCGACGCTGACGGCTCGCTGTACCGCCAACGAGCGATCTTCGAACCGCACGGGCTGACCGGTCATCTCTACTGGAAAGCCATCGCCCCGTTCCATCACACTGTCCTCAGTGGGATGGCCCGCGCCATCACCAACGCCGCGGAGCGCGAGAAACGTCGGTGAAAGATCCCGCGATGACCACAACGACGATGGCTGTAACAGACGAGACCGCTACAGCCAAACAGACGACCGATGGCAAGGGGCACGCCATGACGAAGGCCGGCTACACCCATATCGCCCTGCTGATCGACCGGTCAGGCTCGATGATGGCGATCCGCGATGACGCCGAAGGCGGAATCCGGTCGTTCATCGCCGAGCAGGCCATCGCCCCCGGGCAAGCGACGATCAGTCTCTACCAGTTCGACCAGGATTACGAGAAGGTCTTTGGCGCGATCCCGATCGGCGAGGCGCCACCATACCGCCTGGTTCCGCGGGGCTCCACCGCGCTACTCGACGCCCTCGGCGAGTCCATCGTGGACACTGGGGAGTTCCTCCGTGGCCTTCCCGACCATCAACGTCCGGCGACCGTTGTCTTCGCCGTGGTTACCGACGGCCGGGAGAACTCCTCGAAGGAATGCACGCTCGAACAAATCAGAAAAATGATCAAAAATCAGACCGATACCTACGGATGGCAGTTCGCCTTCCTGTCCGCCGACCTCAACGCGATTGCCGACGCCCAGCAGCTGGGCTTCGCCGCGGCGGCATCCGCGAGCTACACCCCAGACAGCGAAGGTACCCAGCTGGCATACGCGGCGCTGTCCCGATCGGTCTCCCGGACCCGAGCGAACGGCGCGCCACTGGACCTGTCGGGGTCGTAATCCGTCGGTACTTCCAGCACTTCCAGCACCTCGTGCGCTGTCCGTCAGCG
Source organism: Protofrankia sp. Cj3 (assembly GCF_917627355.1). Taxonomy (NCBI): domain Bacteria; kingdom Bacillati; phylum Actinomycetota; class Actinomycetes; order Frankiales; family Frankiaceae; genus Protofrankia; species Protofrankia sp. Cj3. The sequence goes on from NZ_CAKJTR010000026.1 coordinate 18,723, forward strand.
CCTCGTGCGCTGTCCGTCAGCTCGGGGCGGCTCGGCAACGAGGTCCGCTGAGGTCTGCTCGACGGCGGGATCGTCCGTCCCCGAGCAGCTGGGCCTCGATCGCCGGGCCTCGATGCCACCGAGAGACCGTCAGCGCGAGATTCGCAACAGCGCCCGCGTCCAGCGTACGGTCTGCCGCGCGGCGCCCTGGTTCCGCCGGGCCCGCATGATAACCTGCGATAAAGATCGATTCATGTATCAGCATCCTGAGCGTAGGTTGGAACCAGAGTGGCCAAAGGACGCAAAAAAGTCGCGTTTCAGGGTGAACTAGGAGCCAATTCCCATCAAGCGTGCCGTGATGTATATCCAGACTACGAGCCTGTTCCCTTCCAGACATTCGCGGAGTGCTTTGACGCGCTCGAGGAAGGCACAGTCGATCTTGGCATGATTCCCGTCGAAAATTCAACGGCCGGGACGGTGGCGGACATCCATCAGTTGTTGCCTTACTCATCGGTCTACATAGTCGGAGAATACTTTTTGCCGATTCAGTACCAGCTCTTGGGATTGGTCGGCACGGATCCTCAGGCGCTACGGACTGTGCACAGTCACCCGCAGGCTCTGTCGCAGTGCCGGGTAACCCTACGGGAACTGGGTCTCCGCGCGGTGGCCGGCGCTGATACGGCGGGCTGCGCCCGGGAGGTTGCCGAAACGAGGGATCCGACCAGGTCGGCGATAGCCACTCACCTCGCAGCGGAGATCTACGGCTTGGAAATCTTGCGACCTGATCTCAAGGACGAAGAACATAACACAACGCGCTTTGTGATTCTTTCGTCAGAGAACCTTCGGGCCGCGGTTGGTATCGGCCCCATCGTCTCCACCTTTGTTTTTCGGGTGAGGAACCGCCCATCCGCGCTCTACAAGGCACTCGGAGGATTTGCGACCAACGGCGTGAACATGACGAAGCTGGAAAGCTGTATGGTGAGAGGCCAGTTCTTCGCGACGGAATTTGTCGCCGACATCGAAGGCCACCCGGACGAGGAGCGGGTCATGCGAGCCTTTGAGGAGCTGGGTTTCTTCGCCGACTACCGAATCATAGGCGTATACCACGCGAATCCTTTTCGTGAACGCATCCGCAACCATAACAGCCAGTTTGTTGTACCCGAATACGCGAATTAAGAACGCCCAGCGATAAGGGCGGGGATCAAAGAGCGGGGCTGGGATACGTGCGTCGTAAAGCGATGGAGGGAATCACCCTGCTGGTAGACTGGCGGCCGCCGAGCGGGTACCCGTGCATCGGCAGGATGGACGGGGAGCAATGACGCGCGAGATTACGTGCCCCAGCCCCGCGATGCCTGCTCGACGCTCACCAACCGACCCACGTATTCCGCAGGTACGCGTGGTTTCAGCGGTAAAGAGGCAGGCTCCCGACCAGCTTGTTGACATCTTTTTTCGGACCGCTTAGCGCCACCCCGATGTAGGGAAGATCCGCCGTCGCAGTCTGGGCCAGACGCTCCTCGTACTCGTCGTACGTGCGGGAGGTCTGGGCGGTAGTCGTGAAATCTACCACAAAAACGCCGTCAGACGCACTTGCCCGTAGAAAAATCTCCTTGAGACCCTCGGCGTCACTCTTCAGGATCGGCACGGGAATCCTGGTAATCGCCTTATGGGTGAGACCATTGGCGTCTTTGGAATCATCGCCCAAAATGCCATCAACCATACGCCCGACTGACAGCGAAAGCGCCGCCACGGTATTCATCGCCAAGCCTATCTGGAGGCCTCCATCGATGATAATGGCAACTTTGTCTGGCGTGACCGTGCCGTTTGATGACATTAAATTGTGCTCCAGAGGTGTGAGGGCGGTCAGCTACCTTGATAGCCTGACACGCTATATTTTTGGTCGGCCGACCAGTGGCAAATCAAGATCATAGTTGTCCGGACTGCACTAGTCAAGATCGTTCGTTGGATGCGTGACAGCACAACTACACTAATGGAATTTTATCACCGTGCCCAAGCCCTTGTCACGGGCGGCTTGGGCGATGGCGAATCCCACGGTGACGTCTTCCACAGCCAGTCCGAGAGACTTGAAAAGGGTCGACTCGTCAGACCTCCTTCGCCCAGGATGGCGACCGAGAAGGACTTCGCCGATCTCGGCCAGCACGTGGTCGGGCCCGATGAGTCCCTCCTCTTCGGGAACGATGAGGTCGCCCGATTCGGCTCGGGCCGAGGCTCGACTGTCCACGAAGACAGAGCATCTCCGCACAAAAGCCGAAGCAAGCTCCCGGTGGTCCGCGAACGAGGCTCCGATCGCGTTGAGATGCGCCCCAGGAGCGACATCCTCATCGCTCACCACCGGTTCTTTACTGGCTAAGGTCGTACACACCAGATCAGCGCCCTCCAGAGCCGCTCTGGCGGTCGGGTGCACCTCGACCTCAACCCCCAGGTGACTCCAAGCCCAAGCGCGGAATCGCTCGCTGTGCATGGGTGTCCTGCTCCACACTCGGACCCGGCGCACCGCACGGACCGCGAGCATTGCTTCGAGGTGACCGCGACCTTGTACTCCAGACCCAAGTATAGCAAGGTCTCCCGCGTTCTTCCGGGCGAGGAGGTCGGTCGCGACTGCGGTCACGGCCGGTGTCCGCACTGCCGTGATAGCGCCGGCGTCAATCAGGGCCAAAGGCAGGCCGGTATCAGGATCGAAGACGATGACAACTCCAACATGGAGGTCCAGACCTCGAGCGGGATTGGCGGGCTTGAGAACCATCGCCTTCAAACCGAAGCCCAGAGAGGCCTCACCACCTACATAACAGGGCATGACACCCATGAGATCGTCAATGCCGTCAGGCCGGATGATCGTCCTAAGCGGCTGATCTACGTCCCCGGCGCTGTAGGCGCGCAGCGCGCTCGCCGCAATCGGTATCGCGTCCGAAATGGACAGTGCCGCCTGGGCTGTCGGCCGGTCGATGACGAGCACGCGTTAATCCTTTCCGGTTCCGTACCCGGGCGATGTCGCGGATAATCCGGTATGCCCGGCCGGAGTGATCGTGACCTCAGCCGGACCGGGATCCTCTTCTAAATCCACGACGACCCAGGTGCTGATGCGCTTCCATTTCTCTATGGCGAGACGGTGGAAAGGATCGGCCATATAGCGGGCCAGCGCGTCTGCGTCTTCCAGCAGGCCGATCACAGCAAAATCATAAGCTTCTGTCCGGCGCGCCGTATTACGGCCCGCCTTCCATTCACGGAGCTCTGGGACCTTGTCGCCAACCTGCAATGCGATCTTCTCGGATTCAACCACCTCGGCATCGTCGAAAGCGAGTCCCTTGTTTAACTTGAACAGCACGATATGTCTGATCACTGTCTTCCCCTTTGGTATCAACCGGGAATGGCAATGGTGGCCGCTGGTTCGGTCATGCGCGACGGAACACCGTCCAAACCATTGGAATGGGACGGGTGGAGGAAATGAATTTCAATCCGCGCCGCGCGGCCGCTATCTCAGTTGTCAACGCCACCTCGCCCTTCTTCGAAGCCACGAAGTCTGCGGCACCGCTCGTGGATGCCATGTAGATAACCTCGTCGCACTTGAAACCGGCCGGCGACAACTCGTCGATCAAGGGTACCGGATCCGGGTGGCTGGCCACGCTGTAGCCGCCGTCGGCGAGGTCGCCTCTCGCGGCCAGGCCGTATTTGGGCGTATGGCAGAAGAATACAGTGTCGATCAGTAGTCTGGGATGCATATAAAAAACGTTGATATTCGAGTAGGCGTTGGCTACCACCACCATAACCGAAGAATCTTCAAGCGCGTGCTCGAGAGCTTGCTCATAGCTCGCGGCAAGGTGAACTCCCGATGCCTCTCCGCCCCGTATCGCGGCAAAGTAGTGAGCCGCCTGTTCGCTGCTCGTGCCAGCAGGGCCAAGCGTGGCGATGACAACGTCCGCAGTGGCCGAGGCCGACGCGAACGTGAAGAACAAGTGACCTTCCGGAGCCAGCATTGAGTTGCCCTCCTACTGGAGTTCTTTCAGCGGCGCGGACTGTCGGACGCGCCGCTGGTACTCGGTGGCAACCCGAAGGGTTATCGACGAACCTGATCGAGCCTGTCCAACCTTCACCTGGTTGACGGCGGTGACCGCGGCTACCTCGATTCCGGTACCAGTCAGAAACACCTCATCGCTCTCGATGAGATCGGTCACGCTGACCTTCCGTTCAGTTATCGAAATACCAGCCATACCCTCAAGAATATTGATCACCGTCGCACGAGTGATCCCTGGTAAGATATCCGAGCCGAGGTCCGGTGTGACTACGTCCGTCCCCTGCACGCAAAACACATTGCTGGTCGACGCTTCGGATACATATCCATTCGTCGTGAGCATAAGCGCATCGTCGTAACCGTTGGCAATTGCATCCTCGACGGCGAGCGCATTGTTGACGTAAGCGCCACTTATCTTCGCGGTCGATGGCACGCTAGACGATGGAATCCGCCGGATATCACTCAACCGAAGGCGGACTTCACGGCCGGCGTCCAGCCGGCTTTGCATCGGGACGAGGGAAATCGCGATGCTGTGAGTGACGCCCGATAGCCGAATCCCGTACGGGACACCCGGCAGGAGTGCCTGCTTGAACACGATCGGGCGGATATAACAGTCGTCATCGACATCGTTGAGACTCAGTAGCTTGCCGCAGATCTGGCACAGATCGTCCAGCTCCTCGTCAATCATGATCCGTAATGCCTCACACGAGCGAATCAAACGAGCGAAGTGCTCGTGGGCCATAAACGGGCTCACCCGGCCGTCCACTGTTTTATAGGCTCGTATGCCCTCAAAGGCGCCCGTGCCATAGTGCAGGCCCTGGGTCGAATCGGGCAGGGCCACGGCATCATCGGTGACGTACTCGCCGTTGTAGTAACGCCAGGGCAGCCGTGCGGCGTTCATCGGACACGCTCACGAACAGCAGCGATTTCTCGCGCTTTTTCGGCTTCCCCACACGACGTCGCCGCCGCCCGGCGGTCACGGATTCGGGCAGCCTTCCAACTCACCATCGCGCCGGTCGACGTCCTGCTGTCCGTCACCCCCCAGGTCACCTCAGCCGCGGTGCCGAACGCCTCTCCGGTATGCCGGATAATAGCGCTCTCGTGTATGCGCATGTCGGCATTACCGAGGGGACGGACGGGCTCGAACAGTACGGACAGATGATCCCGCCCGTCCGCTGTTTCGCTCAGGGTCGCCTGATAGTCAAGAATGGTCGGTGCCTGCGCGAGCAGTCCGTCTTCGAAGTCGAAAGCGGTTATCAACCGGTCGCCGAGGTGAATCTGATCGTCAACCCTGCCCAGCGGAACCATGGTGAACTGCTGATCCGATCCTCGGCTCTTTACCATGTCGCCCGTTCTGTACCGGACCAGTGGTTTCGCTCCCCGGTACAGATGTGTGATCACAAGCTCCCCTTGTCTTTCGCCCTCACGCCCGGCCTCGACACGACGGCCAGTAGCTGGGTCCACAATCTCGTAGAATACGTTTATGGGAGTGCTGTGAAGCTGCTTATCCGGGAAACAAACAGCCAGAATGGAAGCCTCTTGCGAAGCGTACATACAATTATAGACGTCCGCGCCCCAGATCGCTCCGATGCCTCGGAGAAGTCCTGGTGTGGAGAGCTCCCCGAGGGAAAGAATCGCTCGCACGCTCGTCTCCGCTGGATTCTTACCCTCCTGGAGGAGTCTCCTGGCCAGCGAAATAGACATGCCTGGGGTGCAGACCAGCACGTTCACGCCGAGCCTGTCGATTAACTCAAGCGCTCGGGAGAAGCCAACGAGAGGAGAATGCGGCCACATCTTTACTGTCGTATGCCCGAGAGCACGGAGAATGTCACCGAACGAGTCACCTGTCGAGTGCAGTTCCGTTGGTCCCATAACCGCTACCACGCAGTGGTCGGCATAATTCCGCAAAATCGGGGCGTATCCCTCCATCAACGCCAGGCCGGTGCGCATTGAGTCACGCGGCGAGCGTGGGCAGGGGGTGGATAGGCCGGTTGTGCCGGTCGTCTCGTAGTAGATCCAGCATTCCGACAGAGGTAATGCAGGCACTTCATCAAGATGGGTGCGGAGGTCAGCTTTCGTCGTGAAGGGAAGATTCTCGATGGCGACCGATGGGTTTTCCGTGCCAGCTATGTTCACCAGTCGGCGGGAGTAAAATGGAGAGCGCTCTCTGACATACGTCAATGTCTGGCCTATCTCATACGACTGATAGACGGCTAGCTCCGCTGGCGGCACCAGACCCGCCGCATACCGAGAGGCAAGTACCGCGAAGTCCGCCGTCTCTTCCAAAAAACGCTTGTCCAGCATCGGAAGCATGTATCGACTTCCTTTCCCATAAATGATCACGGGCCTGTCAAGCTAGCAGGAGGGAATTAGGTAAAATTCCTCTAACATTATCGTTACAATCATCTACCTGCTTCCCATGACTATTTGCCAACGGGACCATCGCGGTGTACATAGCGAGCCGGCTTGCCGTACAGATCCAAAATCTTGTCCGTCCATCACGTGTTCTGGCCTCCGCCCGACGATCCATGTCTAGCCGGCCATGGACGGGCGGTCAAGGCTGGTAAAGCAGCATTCACCTGCGCTGGCGGGACGAGCAAGCCGCTTTCCTTTGCGATGCTGCTAGCGCGCACGTGCTCTGACCTCGATGAATTCATCGTAAGCACGCCTCCTGAGACCGAGATTCCACGGCTCGTAGGCATACTTGAGGCCTGGCCCCACTCGCTATCCCTGGTCGCATGGTTGAAAACAAGCCTGCCGGACCGAATTCCGCAGGTGCACGCCTGCTGGCAGATTGCTGGACATAGCTGGTACTTCCCGGTTCACTGGTAGGCAGGTACCCGCGTGAGACCCGGCTGACGAACAAGGGCGGCTCGGTTGTGCGCTGCCTCCAGCTCACCCAGAACAAGCGACACCCAGTGACGGACAGTCCAAGCATCAAGATCATATGCAACTTCGACTGGGCCGACCAGATCGACCGGGACGCGCCCACCCGGCCGCTGGCCTCGATTGCCGGTTCCTCACACCGGTCCTGGCGGTACTGGTCCCACTGACGTGGGGAGGTGTGGTCGACACCCGCTGCCTGGGCCGTTGGCGTCCGGCCAGGCCTGGGAACGGCTCGGAATCAGCGCCGCGGTCCGCAAGGTCGCAATATCAATATCGAATGTTAATCCTGCCGGTGCCGCTTCCCAGTTCACAGGCACTGTATCTTGAACTGGCCATTGTCGATTTCTTTCTGTCGACGCTACGCCGACGCATTGCCGTGCCGGCATGGCGTTGCGGCCTGGGGGTAAAAGATTCCCCCAGGGCACTCAGTCTCGCGACGCTGCTCCACGACGCCGGGCACTCATCTGGGCCGCACGCCATCCACGTCGCTTGTGGCCAAACACGCTATTAGTTAAGCTAACGTCATGGTGGATGCAGGGGGAACCCTCTCAGCCGCGACCGAGCGGCTAGGCGATTCATTTTTCCAGGATCCCCAGGGCTTTTTCGCGCGGCTGCGCTCGTCCGCGCCGGTGACTCCGGTCATCACACCCGAGGGTGTCCAGGTCTGGCTCGTCACCCGGTACGAGGACGTGCGCGCCGCGCTGGCCGATCCCCGCCTGGCCAAGGACTGGGTAACACACATGACACCCGAAGATTTCGACATCAACGTGGACCCCGTACAGGCGTTTCTCGACCAGCACATGCTGAACCTCGATCCGCCCGACCACACCCGGCTACGCCACCTGGTGGTGAAAGCGTTCACTCCACGCCGGGTGGCCGCCCTGCGGCCACGGATCTCGGACATCACCGACGAGCGGCTGGACGCGATGGCGAACGGCCCCGCTGAGACAGATCTGATCGAGGTGTTCGCGTTTCCGCTGTCAGTGACCGTGATCTGCGAGCTGATCGGCATTCCAGTCGGCGACCGGCAGGCGTTCCGTAAGTGGTCGGAGACGCTGTTGTCCTCGCGGGGGACGCGCGAGGAATCTCGCGCGACCGCCGTCGCTATGTACGAATATTTCACGCACCTGGTCGCGGAGCGCCGACGGTCACCGGTAGACGACCTGCTCTCGGCGCTGATCACGGCCCGTGACTCGGGTGACTCGCTGTCGGAGCACGAATTGCTTTCGATGATGTTCCTGCTGCTCGTCGCCGGGCACGAGACAATGCTGAACCTGATCGCCGGCGGGGTGCTGGCGCTGCTGACTCATCCAGCCGAACTAAATCGGTTGCGCGACGATCCTGCGCTGTTGCCTTCGGCGGTCGAGGAGCTGCTGCGGTACGCGAACCCCCTGAACCACGCGACCGAACGATTCACGCTGGAGCCGGTGACCATCGGCGACGTCGTCATCCCCGCGGGAGAATGGGTCATGCTCGCAACGGCGTCGGCGAACCGGGATCCGTCACGGTTCGCCGACGCGGACCGGCTGGACGTGGGCAGGGACGCGTCGGGCCACGTGGGGTTCGGACACGGGATCCATTATTGCCTCGGCGCGCCGCTGGCACGGCTGGAGGGCGAGATTGCGTTCGGGAGCTTGCTGCCCCGCTTCCCCGGACTGGCGCTGGCGATGCCCGAATCGTCGCTGCGTTGGCGGCCCTCCAGCCTCATCCACGGGCTGGAGAACCTCCCTGTCCGGCTGCGCTGACCCGCGCCCCTACCAGGCAGTGCCCACCGGAGGCTCTCGCGCCGCCTGACAAACTCGGCTCAGCTGTCGAAGTCACCAGCCCAAAAATCGCCAACGTGCGATATGCGCGGACAGCTGGCACCCGGGATACCCGCGTGTCAGCCAGAGCCGGCGTCAAATCGTTTGTACCGAGATCGTATTCGGCGCAGCTGCTGGCCCCAAGCTGGCCTCCCGTAGCCGTTCCCTTAAGACCGCGGCCACATCGTCAGGCGCAGCATGGTGGTAGAAATGGCCACCGTCGAAGACCGTGAGATGGAAGTCAGCTGATGTCAGGCTTCCCCAGGCGCTGAGCCTGTCCAGGCTGACGCCAGGATCATGGCGGCCGCCCATCGCCGTGACCGGCACCTGTAACGAGCTCCGGTGCGGGATATACGTCTCCCAGACCTCAAGATCCGCGCGGAACAAGGGTAACAGTAGTTGCACCAGCTCCGGCTGGGCTAATACCTCTGGTGAAGTCCCTTCCAGATCCGCGATGACCGCTAGAAGCTCGCTGTCCGGCAAATCATGCAGCTGCGGCCCGGCAGGCGGCAGATGCGGCGCGCCAAGCCCCGAGACGAAAAGATGTCTCGGCGGCTTGCCGAGCGCGGACAGCTCATGCGCCAGTTCATAACTGAGCAAAGCGCCCATACTGTGCCCGAACAAGGCGAACTCCCTCCCCGCGCGGGTCGCCAAAGGCCCGCTCAGGTCGGCGACAAGCTCCGTGGCCGAATGGAGCGCCGGCTCTCCATGGCGGTTTTCCCGTCCCGGGAACTGTACGGGTATCGCCTCAATGCCCGGGGCCAGCAATACAGGCCACTCCCGATATATCGACGCGCCTGCCCCTGCATGAGGCAGACAGAACAACTGGATCGCGTCCGCGTCCAGCGTCGGCGGAGGAATGGCTTCCGCCCGGCACGGAGGGAAAAACAACACGTCAGTCGCCCTCCTCATAGAAGCCCTTCCCCAGGCTGGGCTCCCGGATCGCTCCGCTCCCGGATGTACTTGACAATGCCGCGCACCGTCGGGTCCTCGAAGAACTCTGCCAGCGTTATGTTCACGCAGAAGCGCCTGCCCAACTGAGTGAGCAGTCTGATCGCGAGCATGGACTGCCCGCCGCTCTCGAAGAAGTTCTCCGCACGACTGAAGGCCGGCACATCCAGCAGCCGTCCGATAATGGCCGCGACCTCGTCATCGAGCGCTTCGGCCGCTGCCAGGCAGCCGCCATTATCTGCCGGAGACGATGCGCTCGCTGAAAATGACAGCCGCGCCCGGTCTATTTTCATGTTGGCGTTCTTCGGCAGTTCGGGGAGGCGAATCAACCGTGCCGGAACCATATAGTCGGGCAGCCGGTCACGCAGGAACGCCCTAAGCTCGCCTGTTTCCGGGGATGCTTCGCCTGCCCCTACGTAATAACTGACAAGTGTTTTGTCGCCAGCTCGGATGTCAGCGTCAGCGATCGTCGCTGCCTCCCTGATGCCAGGGTGCCGCAGCAGCGTCGCATCGACCTCATTCATTTCGACTCGAAAGCCTCGGATTTTGACTTGGGAGTCAACGCGGCCGAGGAAATCAAACAAGCCGTTTGACAATCGGCATACCAAATCCCCTGTGGCGTACATCCGCTGGCCCGGTTCTGCCGCGAAGGGATCCGGAAGAAACCGCTCGGCCGTCAGCTCCGGCTGGCCGAGATAACCACGCGCGACGCCGTCACCGCCGATATAGAGCTGGCCGGACACACCGGCCGGCTGAGGACGCAGCATGTCATCGAGCACGTAACAGGTCGTGTTCGAGATGGGACGGCCGATCGGCACTCTCAGCTGCTCTGCCGGCATCGGCGTGACGTGGTGTGCGGTGGCAAGCGTCGTGCATTCCGCGGGGCCGTAACCATTGACCAGCGTGCAACCTGGTAGTACCGCGACGGAGTTGGCTTGGCTGACCGCCATTACGTCACCGCCAACCAGAATCTGAGAAACCGTGGAAAACGTCGAAGGGTCATCCGCCGCAAGCTGGTTGAAGAGCGGTGTCGCCATCACCATGGTGTTAATGCGGTCCGCTCGCAGGGCGTTTGCCAGCCGGCCCGGCGAGAGTATGGTGTCACGGTCGAATCCAACCAGCTCCCCGCCGTTGAGCAACGCGCCCCATACCTCGACCGTGACAGCGTCAAAAGCCGCGTTCGAGATCTGTGCCACCCGGTCGCCTGGCCCGAACTTGATGTAATCAATGTTTCGTGTGCGCCGCACCACGTTGCGGTGTGTTACACAGATTCCCTTCGGTATACCGGACGATCCCGACGTGTACACTACATAGGCAAGATTCTCAGAGCCAGCGCCCCCATCTATCCGGACATCATGAGTGACGCCATCTCGCGTTGTCTCCCCCAAGTGCTCGGCAACTGTGATCACAGGGATTCCAAGAGCGGTCAGACCGTCCTCGTCTGCCTCCGTCAGCAGCGCCACAGGCTTGGATTCTTCCAGAATTGTATGTAACCGACGGGCCGGGCAGGATTGATCCAGCGCCAGATAGGCACCACCAGCCTTGACGGTGGCAAGCATGCCCACAATGACACTGAGGCTCCGATCCGCGTGGAGCGCGACCAGCTGATCAGGCCCCACACCGAGTTCCCGCAGTCGGGAGGCCAGAGAGTTGGTTATCCTGTCAAGCTGCTGGTACGTCAACGTAATAGGACCATATGTCACGGCGGGCGCACCGGGGCAGCGTACGACCTGCTGTGCGAACAGATCGCACAGCGAACCGCTCCGGGGATATTCGGTGGGCATTTTATTCCACGTTATTATAGGATCACGATCCGACGGGACAAGAGGCGCCGCGGCAGCCTCCTCAACCCCTATATCAAATTTCGGCATGAGCGTCCAGTTCTCTCATCAGTTGATTCGTTAACCGGTCGGCATAATTCGGCTATTCTTTCGCGGAAATTCCTTGATTCCTCATTTATGAGACGAGGCCGGCAGCCACAGCGGCATGACGTTCCCGACCTTTTCGATCATTCCATGGCAGTAGGAGCCGCTGTGGTCACGACTCTGCGTCGGCATAAATGGATATTGCAGCCGCTTATGATCAACTGTGAATATACCATCCACTGGCATCGTTTCGATCTTGATCGCATTGGCCAGATCCGTCATATATTCCGCTGGGATCTGTACTGTATAGCTGCGTGAACCGCAGCCCAAGAAGCGGAGCACCTGGAAACCGTCAGTATGCACATCCATGGGAGTATTGCTATACATATAAGGACGATTCAGCATATCGATCTCGAACAGGGCCCGCACCTTGCTGTCGTCCCACCAGTCCTGGCTCTGCGTGAAGCAACGCACGTGATCGACAAAAAGTTCTCTGTACTCATGCAACACGGAATGGATGAAGAGACCGTAATTATTTACATCGTAGTAATCGGCGTCCCGGATGGAGCGGTCCGCGTAGGAGATGATGGGGTCAGCTTCTCCTTGCCGGCGCAGGAATTCAGCAAAGGCGGCGAATATTTCCTGGTACTGGATTCCAGCCTGCCTCACCAGATAGCGGCTTACCGACCGGAGGCTGTGCGTATTATGCAGGGCATGGAAGGCGTAGAAATAATACATGCCCTCGACAAACTCTTCTTCGGAAACTTCTTTCGTGCCAATAACAATCCGGGCTTCCGCGACTTCTCCGCCGGCCGGCCTGGTTACTATCCCCATTTCATCCGCATGATGATATATGGGTGTATTGTTGAGGAGCAGATGCGGATACGCGATCACCGTTTGTGCTTCGTTCTCGCACAGCGTGCCAATGCCTCGCTCAAAAGAAGCGATAGTTTCCCCTGGTAATGGCCAGATTAGCTCGACGAAGGAGCTGATCCTCCTTTCGCGTAAATCTTCCTGGATCGCGGCGAAGGCGCTCAGTCTGATGTTCGATCGAGAGATCAGATCAAGGCTGCCCGGCTCGAGGGTCTGTAGCGATACCGGCTGCGAGGCGATGAGGTTTGCGTCCTGGAAGATACCAGCGATTTCGGTGACCGCATGCGGCTTGTTTTTCGCCGCGGAGAAATAAACGACGTTTGGCGCCCCATGACTTCTTGCGCAGATCGTGATGTGCCGAGAAATATCAATGTCTCGGCTTAGCATCCCCCAGTTTGCGTCGGCAATGAAAAGGAACAGTATCTCGTTTTCGGCTATCCATTTGATTTCATCACGGACCCGCTGCTCATCGAAGCGGTACACCCGATCATTCGTAGCGGCACCCCAGAAACAAAACCCACAGTGGTATGGGCAACCGCGGTTCGTCTCCAAAATTGCTATACTGTAAGCAGCATCGAATATTCCCGTCAGGAATGGCGATGGAATGTCGTCAAGACTGCTAATCCTCGGCTGTTTCGGAGTCGTCACCAATTCGCCGTCACGGTAGAAGCTGAGACCATTGACTTCATGGAGACGCGGACTGGAGTCGGTCAGCGCGAGCAGGTAGCGCGTGAAGGTGATCTCTCCTTCTCCGTTACAGAGAACGGTCCGCTCATCATCACTACTGAGGTAACGGTGGGCCTGCGACATCACCTGAGGGCCGCCAAAGATGATCTGCACATACGGTCTTGCTTGCCTGAGGGCAGCCGCAACAGACCTCACCAGGTTCATATTCCATACGTAGCAGCTGAACGCGTACACATCGGCAGCTGACCCGACCAGGTCCCGGATGATATCGGCCCGGGGTGTCTTGGCGACAGCCGCATACCGCTCGAAGCGATACTCACTGCGAATCACCGAATCCGTCATGGCATACGCTTGAAGGTAACCGGAGGCCAGCGGTGTCATCCGCTCGAAAACGGTCAGTTCAACGAGCATGGCCTTCTTCAATTCGCTCGCCTTTCAGGAGATGGAAAGCACCCGACGAGTGGCACCGCCTACGAACGACTCCGTTATGAACGACCAGTGTCGCTCCAGTACCAGCCAGAGCACGCCGCGGGCTCAAAGCGAGTGAGATAGGGTACCGGATGATCAGCATTTTCACAAACATGGTCATCAGCGGATAGATCCGCACAGTGATCGATGGGCCGGTGGCAGTAAAGACCTGACAATAATATTCTCGAGGATAAAACAGGGAATGACCTA
>NZ_CAKJTR010000026.1:32862-41061 GCF_917627355.1 Protofrankia sp. Cj3
GAGAGTCCGTTCAAGTAAATCATCAGGCGCATATGAAATCTTGCCGGGTGACGCGGCCAGACCGAAGACGAGCTATCATGAGGATCATAGCAGCCGCTCTGGTCAAGCGGAGCGCACCGATAATTAACGGCCCAAGATCTGCGAGATTCTCTTGGTGACTGCTTGCAAACTGCTCCAGAACAAAACAACCAGTGCCGCGGGACCAATCGCGGCGAGGTTAGAACCCCGTTGGCCCGAGTACCTGTCACCTCCATTGGTTAACAAATTAGTGGATCATTGATCCAAACGTGACCAACGCATCGAACGATATGTTAACGGATAGACAACGTGTTGACTAAGACGACGAACTTAGTTCGGTAAATCAGGGTAAAGAGCGCTCATAATGAACTTGGTTCGCCACCACAGCGTGTTTCGGAAGTCATCGTTCGATCAGGGAGCCGCCTCCAGGTGGTTCCTGACAAGGCCACAGGCCCGACCGATACCGGATGCGTGGTATTCGATGTGGCCGAGAACGCGGCCAAGGGCCGCCTGGAGGCGGCGAGCCGGACAGCTGGCTTCCGCAACACGCCCTGGTACGGCTTCCGCGGGAAGGTGGTCGGCGGACCGGCTTTTGATCGTCCTCTCCGAGCTATGACGCCCTCAGGACGAGCCCCTTCAGGCGCGCTTGCTGACCGGGGCCGGCTCAGGAACTGCGGCTTTCGCACCGGCCGTTCGGCGCTCGACCAACCCGAGCGCTACACCGGCAATGATGATCACACCGCCGAGGATCTGCGCGAGCCGCACTGTCTCCCCATTGATCACCACAGCGCCGAGCACACCGAACACCGGTACCAGGTTGAGGATGTTGACCGCGACGCTCGAGGCCATCCGGCGCAGGCCGTAGTTATAGAGGAGAAAACCGCCGACAGAACACGCCACGGCCAGATAGGCGAGCAGCTCCGAAACCGTGACGCCCGGCAGCCGCCACTCCCCGATCTCCAGAAGCGAGGCGAGCAGGAAGCCGACAGCGCCCGCGACGGTCTGGTAATAGGTGAGGTTCACCGCGTCCTGCCCGCGGCCCGCGTACTTGCTCAGCACGTTGTACCCGGCCCACACCAGCCCGCCGAGCAGCAGCAGGACATCGCCGAACCAACGCGCGCTGCCCCCGACTTCCGCCCCGTTGCGCACGACCAGAAAGGCTCCCCCAACGGCGATCAGCACGCCAACGACCCGAAAGGGCGGCATCCTGATCCGGAAGAGCACCCGTTCCAAGAGCATGGTCATCAGCGGATAGGAGGCCACGATCAGGGACGCGTCGGAAGCGGTCGACAGATCGACGCCGATGTTCTCCAGCACGAAGTAGGCCGTGATGCCGAGCAGGCCGCTCAGATAGATCATCTGCCGCTGGCGGACATCCGGCCGGGCAACCGGGTTGCGGCGCGTGCGCACCATGATCCCGAGTGACACAGCGGCGATTGTGAAGCGGATGGCCCCGATGGTCAGTGGCCCGACTTCTGCCAGCACCTCCTTGGTCACCGCGTACGAACTGCTCCAGATCAGCGCGGCCGCCACGACAGAACAGATCGCCAAGGCCTTTGTCGTCCGCTCATCCACCCTGATGTCCCTTCCCCTCCGAGCTCCACGACTCCGCCCGGACCGCGTAGCAAGAAAGCGAATCACGAACGGAATTATTGCAATGATGCTAACAATCAATCCAATGAAATGGCAGATTGGCCGAATATAATTCGGCTTTTCAGAAAGGTGGCAGAACATGGACGAACTAGATTCGGCGTTACTACGGCTTCTCCAGCAAGACGGTCGGCGCACCAACCGGGACCTGGCGCAGAAGCTGGGGATCGCCCCCTCCACCTGCCTGGAGCGGGTGCGCTCCCTCCGCGAGCGCGGTGTGCTGCTCGGATTCCACGCCGACGTGGACCTCCCCTCGCTCGGCCGGGGGCTACAAGCGATCATCGCTGTGCGGGTACGGCCCCCCACACGTGCGGTCATCGAGCAGTTCCAGGCGTTCGTGGCGCGGATGCCCGAGGTGATCGCGGTCTTCGTGCTGACGGGCACCGACGACTTCCTTCTCCACGTGGCGGTTCGCGACGCCGACCATCTCCATTCGGTGGTCCTGGACAAACTGACTGAGCTCCAGGCGCTCGCGGACGTACGCACCTCGGTGATCTACGGGCACTCGCGGAAGAACGTCATCGAGCCAATGTGAGGCTGTGGGCGCACGTCGTGGGCTAGGCCGTTGACCTGTGCGGACGACGGGTTGGGAGCATGGCTGCTCGACATGGTCGCCGGCCGGACAGCTGTTTCGCCCAGTAGCGCCTTGAGCGACCGGCAACAGGGGACGCGGCGTCGCGAGGCTGGGGCACGCGCCTCACCTCATCGCTGCCCATCCATGGCCGCGCGGTGCACGGCTGCCCCGGCTTGCCGGTCGCCCCCACCATCTCCGGTGACTTCCCGCGCCGCCTCACGCGGAGAAGCCGCCCACGCCGAAGAAGGAGGGGCGTGGGGCAGCAGCGCCGCTGAGCACAGTGCTGGTCAGCGGCTGCCGCGCGCTGGCGAGCGGCACCTGGAAAGTAGTGGCCACGCTGGTGATGAGGGGCGTCCCAAGGCTGCCTACCACCACGACGACCAAGACGATGAACAGCGATGAACAGCGATGAACAGCGATGAACAGCAGCGAGGGAAGCAACAGCCCCGGCTTGGACCGCGGCCTGGCGGAGCGCCCGCCAGGCACGGCACCCACCAGGCAGCGTCCCTGGCCAGAAACCCGTGTGAAGACCGAGCGGATGCTGCTCTCCGGCCCCCAGCGCACGGTAGAAACATTCACCTGCCGCCGTGCCAGCCGCGGGCGTCAACGGAATGGCGACGGACAGTATCCCGACGCCCGGCGTTCTCGCTCTCAACGGATAATTCATCCATCGGATGACAACGCCGAACCGCGTACCGCCGCGGGCATCACGGCAGGCCCACCCGCCGGACCAGCCGGCCGGAGCGTCAGGATTCGACCCAACCGCGCGCCCGCGCGAGGTCGAGGAGCCGCTGCCGTATCTGGCCAATCTGGCCACCGGTCAACGTCGGTACCCCCTCGACAAGTATCTCAGTGAGCACATGGAGAAACTCGGCGGTGGTCAGGACATCGCACATCTCGTCGTCGTCGGTGCCCGAACCCGCAAGGTTCGGGCTGGTGGCACGGGGAAAAAACGGGCCGACCCCGGCCCGGTCAACAAGACGGACAGCTGAGGCCTTCAGACCCTTGTCACCCTCCTCCGCTTTGAACTCGACAAGTACGCCGGGCCGGAACAGATACTTTTCATCCTCCAAATCGTTCACATGCATGAAGATGTCATCGCCGCCCTCGTCAGGCGCGATGAAGCCGTAGCCACGAATCCCGTCGAACCGCACGATCCTGCCAGTACCCACCGCATCAACCTCTACCTCAGGGCGAACGTCCCAAACCGTGAGACCGCACGCACATTGCCAGCTGAACCCAACCAAGTCAACCGCTGACACACAGGAAAGAGCAAATGATCATCATGCTGGCGGTGGATCACACGGGCGGTCCGCGCCGGCCAGCCGGTCGCATGAGGCCGTCTTCCGCTGACCTGGCACGGTTAGGCTGGGAAGCTCAGACGCCCCGGCCGCGGCCGACCGACCGACCGCCAGTGGCACCGGCGTTTGCCCACCGCGACCGAAGGGGTTTCGTGACCGACCGTTGGATCCACCTTGATGGCTGTGACAACGCCCGCGACCTCGGGGACCTGCCCACAACGGACGGTGGCTCGACCAAGCGGGGGCTTCTGATCCGGTGCGACACGGTCCAGCAGCTGACGGTGGAGGGTACGGACGTACTGCTCAACGGGTTCGGTCTACGCACCGTGCTGGATCTGCGGACGCCGAGGGAAGCGGCGGCCGAGGGCCGCGGGCTGCTCGCGGAGACCGCGGTCCGTTACCGCAACGTGGCGTTCGTTCCCGACGTCTATCTCGTGCCCGGCGACCCCGAACACAAGGTGATCGTCGAACAGCGATCCAGGCAGGAGACGGTCGAGCACTACGTGGACTATCTGACCCGTCCCGGCAGCACGGTGCCGGCGGCACTGCGGCTGCTCACCCAGCCAGCTGAGCTACCGGTCCTGTTTCACTGCGCGGCGGGCAAGGACCGCACCGGTGTCCTTGCCGCGCTCGTTCTGGATGTCGTCGGGGTCCGGCGCGAAGCGATCGTCGACGACTACGTCCTGACCAATGAACGGCTGCCGCGGATCAGGGAACGCCTGATCGCGATGCCGACCTACGGCAGGAGCGCGCGCGGCGACATCGGTTGCCGGCCCGAGACGATGTGGGCCTTCTTCGAGACCGTCGACCAGCGCTGGGGCGGCACGGCCGGCTGGGCGCTCGACCATGGCATCACCCAGGCCGAGCTGGATGTCCTGCGGAAGGCACTCGTCGACTGACGCCCCGCCTTCCCTGTTCCCTGTCCGCCCTGGGCGGACAGGGAACAGGGAAGGCCGCTCGACGCTGCGATGTTGCAAGCGACGTAAGCATGTAATCAGATCGCTTGTCTGGGACCGGCGCCGGGAGGCCGTGATGCAGGATCCGATGGACGCCTACTCGCAGGTGGTGACCAGGGTCGCCGCCGCGCTCTCCCCCGCTGTCGCGAGCCTGCGGGTACGGACCAGCGCGGGTGCGGGCGCTGGGTCCGCCGTGGTTTTCACCGACGACGGTTTCCTGCTGACCTCCGCCCACGTCGTCGACAGCGGCCTGCCGGGCAGGGAACGGAACGCCGTGACCGGCACGGCTGAGTTCACCGACGGCACGGAGCGGGTCGTGGACGTGATCGGCGCCGATCCGCTGTCCGATCTCGCCGTGCTGCGCGCCCGCGGTAGCACGCCTCCGCCGGCCACGCTCGGCGATGCCGCAACGCTTGCCGTCGGCCAGCTCGTCGTCGCCGTGGGCAATCCGCTGGGGCTGACCGGCAGCGTCACGGCAGGGGTTGTCAGCGCGCTCGGCCGGTCGCTGCCGACCCGGGCCGGCGCGACCGTCCGTGTCATCGACGAGGTGATCCAGACCGACGCCGCTCTCAACCCGGGTAACTCCGGCGGCGCCTTGGCCGATGCGAACGCCCACCTCGTCGGCGTGAACACCGCCGTCGCCGGGATCGGCCTCGGGCTCGCCATCCCGGTCAACGACACCACCCGCCGCATCCTCGCCGCGCTCATGCGTGACGGTCGGGTCCGGCGGGCCTATCTCGGGGTGGCCAGTTCCCGGGCTCCGCTCCCGCCGCACCTGGCGGAGCGGTTCGGCCGCCGGCACGGCGTACGGCTGGCGGAGGTCGTGGTGAACAGCCCGGCCGGACGGGCCGGGCTGTTCACCGGCGATCTGGTGCTCTCGGTCGCCGGGCGGCCGGTCGCCGCATCCGGCGACCTCCAGCGCCTCATGACCGAGGAGACCATCGGAAAACCGGTCGAACTGACCGTATGGCGGCGCGGCGCGCTCGTCGACGTCATCGTCGTCCCCCAGGAACTGGTGCTCACCTGATCGACACGGCATCAACCGCGAAAGTCGTTACCATGCGGTAATGACCGTGCCCATACGACCGGCCAGCGGCCCACCATCGACCGGACGCGGGCGCTACCCGACCACCGCCAACCATGCGGGTACCGGTAGCGCCCCGTATGACGAGCGCCTCGACCCGGTGTTCGTGGCCATGCTGCGAACCTCGATAACCAGGCTCGCGCGCTCACAGCGGGCGGAACGCCAGCGTGACCCACGGGCGCTGCCGTTCAGCCTGATTTCAGCCCTGTCCACGCTGCAACGGCTGGGGCCGCTGACGCCGACGCAGCTCGCCCACGTCGAAGGTGTGCGTAAACCGTCGATGACACGCGCGCTGGCAACGCTGATCGAACGTGGCCTGGCGATCAAAGAAAACGACGAATACGACGGTCGCCAGTGCATCGTGCGGATTTCCGACCAGGGTCTCACCGCCGTCCAGGAATCCCGGCGTGTCGTCGACAGCTGGTACTCCCGCCGCCTTCGCCAACTGAGCCACCAGGATCTGGCGGACCTCATGCGCGCCGGTGGCGCACTCGCCCGGCTCGCCAGCGAGACGACCTGAACCGCTCAGCGCGGGCCTGGCCGCGGTCCCCAGGCGCTGGACGGGCTGGCCGGCCTCGGCCTCGGCGCGCGGGCCCGGGAGCCGTTCCCGGCCGGCAACGCCCAACGGGTATCCGCAGTCCGGAGCGCACTCCCGAGAAGATCCACCGGATATGCCCTACTGTGCCGGAAACAGCTCCGCGCCGGCTTGGAGCGCCTGGCAACAGGGGACGCGAGCTGGCACCGGCGGGAAACAGATCTGAGCCCATGGATCTGAACCTACGGAGAGGACACCGTTGCGGATCGCGTTGCTGTCATACCGCAGTCTGCCCACCTGCGGCGGTCAAGGCGTGTACGTCCGGCATCTCTCCCGCGAACTCGTCATGCTGGGCCACCACGTCACGGTGGTGAGCGGGCCACCCTACCCCCTGCTCGACCCCGGGATCGAGCTGCGCATGCTGCCCAGCCTCGACCTGTACGCCGAGCCCGATCCGTTCCGCTGGCCGTCCCCACGGGAGCTGCGCACCGTCGCCGACGCCGTCGAGTTCGGCCTGATGCGCACCGGCCAGTTCTCCGAGCCGCTGGCGTTCAGCATCCGGGCCGCCCGTGCGCTGCGACCGGATACCGGCCACCCACCCCGCTTCGATATCGTCCATGACAACCAGGGCTTGGGCTACGGCCTGCTCGCCCTGCGCTGGGCGCTGCGCCCGCACGGCGTTCCGGTGGTGGCGACGGTGCACCATCCGATCACCGTCGATCGCCGGCTGGCGCTGGCTGCCGCACCGGACCGGACCGCGCGTGCCGGCATCCGCCGCTGGTACTCCTTCCTGCCGATGCAGGCCCGGGTCGCTCGCAGCCTCGACGGCATCATCGTTCCGTCCCAGAGCTCCCGCCAGGAGATCATCCTCGACATGAGGGTGGCCGCGGCGGCGATGCGCACCGTCCCGCTCGGTGTCGATGCCGACGTCTTTCGCCCCGCCACCGCCCCGGCGTCGGCTTTGGCGTCGACGCCAGGGCGCATCGTGGTCGTGACCAGCGCGGACGTACCGCTGAAGGGGCTGGGAGTGCTGCTGGAGGCGCTCGCCAAGGTCCGGGCCGAACGTGACGCCCACCTGGTGTGCGTCGGTGCGGCCCGGCCGGGTGGCGCTATCGAGCACCAGGTCGACGACCTCGGCCTCACCGGCGTCGTCACGTTCCGCCCGAACCTGTCCGAAACGGAACTCGTCACGCTGCTGCGGTCAGCGGAGCTGGCCGTGGTGCCGTCGCTGCACGAGGGCTTCAGCCTGCCCGCGGTCGAAGCGATGGCCTGTGGCGTGGCACTGGTCACGACCACGGCCGGTGCGCTTCCGGAGGTGGTCGGGCCGGCCGGGCAGGCCGCCGCGCTCGTCGCGCCCGGGGACGCCGAGGCGCTGGCCGCCGCGATCGGACGGCTGCTCGACGACCCGGCGCTGCGAGCGCGGATGGGCGCCGCCGGCCGCACCCGGGTGAAGGAGCGCTTCTCCTGGCGAGCCGCGGCCGCCGCGACCGCGGCGTGGTATGCGGACCGGATCGACGCGGTCCGGTCCGGGCGCGAGCGCTCCTCGGCGGCCGGCCCGCACCCATGCTGACGGTCGACTTCGACCGCTACCCGGTCACCGAGGGCTGCCGTCTGCTCGATCTCGGCTGCGGCACGGGCCGGCATGGTTTCGAGGCGTTCCGCCGAGGCTCGGAGGTGGTCGCGCTCGACCACGCGGCGGCCGAGGTCACCGGTGTCGGGCAGATGTTCGCCGCGATGGCCGCGCAGGGCCAGGTGCCGCCGGCGGCACGGGCCGCCTGCGTGCGCGGGGACGCGCTCGCGCTGCCGTTCGCCGACGCCACCTTCGACCGGGTCATCGCCGCGGAGGTGCTCGAACACATCGCGGACGACGCCCGCGCCATGGCGGAGCTGGCCCGCGTGCTGCGCCCCGGCGGGCTCGCCGCGGTCACCGTCCCGGCCTGGCTGCCCGAGCGGATCTGCTGGCGCCTCTCGACCGCTTACCACAGCGTGGAAGGCGGGCACATCCGCATCTACCGGCAACGCGATCTACTGGCCCGGTTACGCGCCGTGGGGCTCGACCCCGTTGACAGGCACACCGCGCA
>NZ_CAKJTR010000027.1:0-945 GCF_917627355.1 Protofrankia sp. Cj3
AACTGCCGAGGACCGCATTCTCCAATTGATTATCCGCAAGCCTGGTCAACGCCTGCCAAAGTACGGCGTGTCGCATGGGCAACGGCCTTTCCTGCTGGTATTGGTTATTCGCCAAAACAACCCAATACCATGCGAGGGAAAGACCGTTGCGGTATCAGCGTACCACCGGCTTGATGGTGTCACAGATGCAGGAGCTTGTCGCGCGCGTCAACGGCGTCCTGAAGGAGCCGTGGAATAAGAAGGTGGGACGCCCGAAGGCGTGCGGGCTGTATAGGGCGGTCGAGATCGCCTGCATGTACCTACGGCACAACGGTACGCAGGAGTTCTTGGGTGACCTGCGGGGTATCTCCCAACCGACGGTCTCGCGGATCGTCACGATCCTCGTGCCCCTCGTGAAGAGGGTTCTCGAGGAGTTCGTGCCCGACGTGCGGGAGGCCATCACGATGGTCCAGGGGCGGGTGTGCCTGGTGGACGGCACCATCACGCCCTGCTGGTCCTACGACGACCAGCCTGAGCTGTGGAGCCGCAAGAAGGGCACCACCGGCTTCAACGCGCAGTTGGTGAGTCTCCTTGACGGGGAAGCGGTCTTCATCTCAGACCCGCTCCCCGGCAAGACCCATGATGCGGCGGCTTTCATGGAAACATCAGTAGCGGAGATCGTTAAGAGCTCTGGCGGGGGAATCGGCGACAAGGGCTACCAAGGTTGCGCCGGAACGGCAACACCACGGAAAACACCGCCCGGCGGAGAACTCAGCAAGATGGACAAGAAGTGCAACGCTGAACTCTCAGCGCTCCGGGCGCCCATCGAGCGACTCGTCGCGCACTTCAAGTCCTGGCGAATCTTTCACATCGACTATCGGCGCCCCTACCGTACCTACCGCGATGCGTACGACGCCGCTCGTGGACTGTTCTTCTTCTCTATTATTTGGGGTTTTGAATAAGCCT
>NZ_CAKJTR010000027.1:1391-38606 GCF_917627355.1 Protofrankia sp. Cj3
CGAGCCTGAAGGTCCGAGGGGCCCGTAGGAAGGAGCGGCTGAGTTGCTACCTGCTGCCAGCCGCTCCCGATTTATGCGCTCACGCTGGACCTCAGAGATTGAATCGAAGATTCGGGCATTGTCATGCTGGACTTCAGTGACAGAGTCAAAGATTCGGGCGTTCTCGCGCTGATCGCCTTGCCGATGATGATCGCCTTGCCAGTCGCAGGTCATGCAAGCCACCTCCAATTGATCGACACCACGGCCCTCATTGTCTGTACCAAATTCGTGCGATTGGAGCACTTGGGCGAAAGCCGGTGGAGCCCGCACCAGGAAGCTGGCGGGCACCACTCCGAGCCCAAGGCCGTACCTGCTTCAGCCCCCTCGCTCGCCGCCCATCAGAGCGGGGGTGCTTGACATTCTCCTCTTCGGGCGGGCGGCTTCGCAGTCGAGTAGAGATGGCCCCGCCGCCCGCGGAAGGTCAGCGAGCTCCGAGCCGGCGGCCCATGTCACTGCCTGTCGTAGCGCAGACCATCCAAGATCAGCACGTCGCGTTGGAGGGACCAGGTTTTGCTGACGGATACGCAGCCTCCGGCTGCGACCCTCAGGGCGATCTGGTCGCCCGAGACCGTGAATGGTCCGGAGCACTGGTGCACGCCGCCGCTAGGCGTGGGCACCGTCCAGGTCCAGGTCCCGTCCGGTTCGAACGAACGCACGTTCATTCCAGAGGTGCCCTCGCGAGCCCAATCTCCCACCAGGCTGGCGGGTACGCTCCCACCATCCGGCGTCGCCGCGTCCGTGGTTTGGTCGACCGCCGGGGTGGGCGGCGGTGTCGGTTTCTCCGTCCATCCGCCGTCGCATCCCGTGAGGAACCCTCCCGCGAGGATGGCCGCTGCTACCGTGCTGGCCAGCCCTGCCCTCGTCATCATCCCCCGCCTTTGCTGCGCCGTGAAGCGATATTGATTGATCTCCATTGTCTATGGCGAAGCAGGTGGCTCACAGCCTCGCGACCACTCAAAGTCAGGCGTCCAGTTACTCAGGTTTCATTACCCGCCACGATTTGCCCTCACGACGGGCGTCCACGAGACAGCGGATCCCCAAAGAATGATCTTGAATGCCGCGACCTTCACCGTGTGATCTTGTGGTAGCGTCGCGCATCGCAGCAGGACATGTCCGCCGGCGGATCGAGCGCGACATAATTCGGCAGCATGGTGCATGGTTGGCCCTTCGTGGGCCGGTCCATCGAGCTGAGCCGGGTCACGAGAGAGTTGACCGAGGGCCGGGGAGTCTTGCTTGAGGGCGCGGCGGGCGTTGGCAAAAGCCGGCTGCTTCAGGAGGTCGCCGGCTGGCTGGACCCGGGCGGGTTCACGGTCAAGCACGTGTACGCCACCGAAGCCATGTCCACGATCCCGCTGGGCGCGCTCGCCGAGTTCCTGCCTTCTCAGGCGCAGCACGACGCGGTCGGGGCGCGGGAGCTCAACCTCGTCCTCGACGGCCTTGTCAGGCGGCTGTCCGGTGTCCACAACGTCGTGTTGGCGATCGATGACATTCAGCTGCTCGACGCAACGAGCGCCGATCTGGTTCTCCGCGCCACCCGGGCCGGTTACGTGCTTGTCCTCGCGGCGCGTCGGACCCCGGGTCGCGCTCCTGACAGCGTCGCGGAACTGTGGAAGAGGGACCTCGTCACGCGGATCCCAGTCCCGGCTCTGGATCGGTCGCAGACGGAGCACCTGTTGGCGAGGGCGCTCGGCGGCCAGGTCGAGCGGCGTACGGGGAACCGGTTGTGGCAGCTGACCGAGGGCAACGTATTGACGCTGCGCGAACTGGTCGACGGGTTGCGGCAGGCCGGGGAGGTCAGCCAGGTCGGTGGCCTCTGGCGCTGGTCGGGCGACACGCGGCTGCACATCGATGCCTTCCGTATGATCGAGGACCGAGTGAGAGGTCTGCCCGATAATCTGCGCACGGTCGTGGAGCTTGTCGCGCTCGCCGAACCCATCGACTACGGGATGCTCGTCGGACTGGTCGAAAAAGCCGAAGATGACGAAAAATGCGCCGTCACATTGGCCGAAGACCAGAAGCTCATCCAAGTGGACCGCGGCCGCCACCGGTGGGATGTGCGGCTCGACCACCCTCTGTTCGGTGAGGTGGTGCGTGGCATGCCACACGTTGGACGCCACCTCGGTTCCCTCGCCGACTATGTCGAGCGGACCGGTATGCGGCGGCGAGACGACGAACTGCACGTGGCGGTGTGGCGGATGAAATCCAAGACCGCCAGCGACCCGCACCTACTGGTCCGCGCGGGGCGCACCGCATACGCCCGTTTCGACCTGTCGCTGGCTGGGGAACTCGGCAAGGCCGCAATGGCCGCCGGCGGTGGCTTTGATGCCATTGAGCTGCGTGCTTCGATCCTCGGCTTCACCGGCAAGCCGCAACAGGCGGTCGAGCTACTGAACTCCGCCGAGTCCGCACTCGAGATCGATGAGCAGCGAACTCGCTGGTCCGTGGCGCGGGGAATGATCGAGTTTGGTATGCTGAGCGACCCGACTGCGGCGGAACGCCTGTGGCGTGACGCGGAAGCCTCGAGCGGTCCCGGAGCGGCCCTGCTCCGAGCGATCTCGGTATGCCAGCTAGCATGGCGCGGCGATTTCCCCGCCGCGTACCAGCGCCTGGTTGAGGGTGCGGGCACGGCGGGAAGTTGGACCGGCGGGTACTTGTTCGCCGAAGGGCATCGCCTGCTCCTCGCCGCGTACCACGGTGGCGGCGAGCTCCTACTCGATGAGTTGCACGACTTCGAGAGCCGTGTTCCGGACCATCTGCCCGAGTTCCCCTACCTACGGGCGGTCGCCACCCTCGCCCGGTGGAGCGTCACGGCCACGACCGGCAGCCTTCTGCTACGTGGGAACGGCAGTGGCTCCACCGACGACTTCCCTCTGTTCGAAGCGCAGGAAGGCCTCGCGGAAGCGATGCGCCTGCGACTGGCCGGGCGATTCGAATCAGCACACGCCGCAACCCTGGAGGCCCTCGCGCTGGCGGAGAAGGGTGGACGGACTCTACTGTCCGCGCTCCTCGCCGAACAGGCGCAGTGCGCCGCCCTCCTGGGCCGCTACACGGAGGCAGCGCATCTGCTCAAGGAAGCCGACAGGCGGCATGCCCAGACGATGACCCTCATGTACCCGTGGATCGAGCTCGCCCGGGCCCAGGTCGCCGCGAGTGCGGAAGACTTCGGCACGGTAGAATCCACACTTGGACGCCTAGTCGGCCGCCTACACGACGATGGATTCCACGGCCTGGAGATACACGCCCTGCTCGCCCTGCTCAGATACGGGCTCGTTCGCCCCGCGGACGTCGAACGGCTGCGGCAACTCGAGTCGACAGTGGACGGTCGCCTTCCCGTTCTCGTTCGACGTCACGCAGAGGCACTGCTCGTCTTGGATCAGACCGCACTGCGAGCCAGTGCGGATAGCTACGCGACACTCGGCCTGCGACTCTACGCAGCGGAAACAGCCGCCCAGGCATTCCGCCTGCCCCGCCCGAAAAAGGCTACCGGGGTCGGCGCGCTCGCCGGATACCTCGCAGACCTCCTGTCCGAACTTGACCATCCATGGGTCCCAGCACCTCGGATACCGATCCCGAAACTCAGCAATCAACAATGGAAGGTCGCCGGTCTCGCCGCCAAAGGCCAGAGCGACCGCGAGATAAGCAAAAACCTTTACCTCGAAAAGCGAACTACGGAAAACCATCTTTACGAAGTATACAAAAAGCTGAACATCCCAGGACGGGCCGAACTTGCCGGCCTGATAGAATTGTACGAGCTGCTTCGGGCCCGCCAAGACGAATGTTGATCGCCCTCCCGTCCCGGTTGCCCCCAGGGCTCCGACAAAGTCGTGATCGGCGTGTCGGCTGGCGTCGCAGGCTGGTAGCGGCTACGGCGTCGGGGTGGGGACGGCCCCGGGAACGGGCGGACGCGGCGCCCACGGGATGATCGAGGTTCCTACACCATGATCATCGAAGAGTGGGGCCGTGTCCGTGTCTTCAGTGTCGCCTACCCGCGTTCCCGACGGTCAGCAGGCCCGTCTGGCGGGCAGGGCCGTCGAGGCGCCCCGCGGCCTGCTCGACGCGCTGAGCGGCGCCGCGGGCGCCGCTTCGGGTTGGCGCCGGTGCTGGCCCTGTGGTTCGCGGGTGTTCTGGCTGGTCAGCAGACCTTCGCTGCGGTCTGGGAGTGGGCGGCCGACCTGCCGGCGGACGTGCTCGCCCGGTTCGGGTTGACGCGCGGGGTGCCGTCCGAGCGGACGATCCGCCGCCTCGTCGAGAGCTGTGACCCGGCCGGCCTGGACGAGGCGCTCTCAGGCTGGATCGCCCGGGCCGCGACGGTGGCCGGCCCCGCCGGCGAGGCCGCGGGGGCTGCCCTTCGACGGGAAGACCCTCAAAGGCGCCCGGTCATTCCCCGAGACGGGCCTGATGACCCAGGAGGCCGTCGTTGAGGCGCTCTGGCATGACACCGGCATCGCCGCCGGCCACCAGCGGGTCGTCGGCGGCGACGAGATCGCCGCAGTCGAGGTGCTGGCCGGCCGGCTCGACCTGACCGACGTCCTGGTCACCGCGGACTCGCTCCACAGCCACGAACGCCTGGCCCGCAAGATCCGGGCCGGGGGCGGCCACTGGCTCCTCGTGATCAAGCTGAACCAGCTGACCGTCCACGCCAACCTCACCCGGCTGCCCTGGAACCAGGCACCGACCCTGGTCACGACCCGCGAGAAAGCCCACGGCCGCCTCGAGGTCCGCTCGCTTAAGGCGCTGACCGTCACCACCCCGAGACTCGTCGGATTCTGGGGCACGAAACAGGTCATCGAACTGCGCCGACGCACCCGACGCAAGAAGACCGTCACCTCGACGCCGGCCGTGTCGGAGGAGCTGTTCTACCTGGTCACCAGCCTGCCCGCCGAACAGGCCCACCCCCGCCACCTCGCCGCCCGCGCACGCGGGCGCTGGACAGTTGAAGCCGTCCACCACGTCCGCGACCGCGTCCTCGACGAGGACCATCACACCGTCCGCACCGGCAACGCCGCTCTTGCCTGGGCGATCGCCCGTGACACCGCCATCAGCGCGTTACGCCCCACCGGACACAGCAACATCGCCAAAGCCCTGCGATCCACCGCCCGCAGCCCCGAACGCGTTCTCCAGATCATCTGCCTGATCAACAAAAACGGACTTTGACGGCGCCCTGCGGTTGCCCCGGTCACCGTCGAAGCGGACTGGCCGGCATCCGAACCGAGGAACTGCTCCAACGCCGGCACGAAGTCCTCCGACAACAGGCCGTGCAGGTAGAGCAGGGGCAGCAACCTCGGCGATCTTCGGAGAGCGGCGGCACCACGGCGGCAGAATCGCGGAGGAGAACCGCTGCCGCTCCCCGGTGTCCGGGTCGACACGGCGGTCGTTGACCCGCGGAGCCTGCACCTCGACCGCATCCGCGGCGATCATCACCTGCCGCGGCTGGTCATGTCCGTTGCGGACCAGCACGGCCGCGGTCGTCACGCTGGCCAGCAAGTTCGGCGATGTAGGCATCGACCTCGGCGTCCAGAGCGGCTGCGAGCATCCGCCGGGCACCTTCCCGCATGATCTCATCGATCAGCGACACCGTTGCCGCCGGACCGTTTTCGGGCGTGTTCTCCTCGGGGACTACCGTGAGTACGGGTGTACCTTCCCAACCGACGCGCCAACGTCGGCCTGACTGAGAGCGCATCTCGTTCAGATTAGGCGAAGTTTGTCGGATCCGGTACGCGGCAATTGCCAGGATTTGGGAACGGCGAGGTGGGGTATCGACTCACCTGCGCCGTCGTCTGCACCGCCTGAGGCGGCTCTGACGGGGGATGGTTCGACTCTGCCCCGCCTCACCACCGCCAGAAACCCGACTGAAACATCACAAAATGAACGAGATGCTCTCTGAGACCCAAACCTCGATCACCGGAAAGGTGCGCCATCCCCCAGCCGATCCATAGGTCTCAACTATTGCTCCGGGCACGGTGAACTGCGCGCGGCACGGCCACCGGGATCTGTCCCGATCGCCAGCGACGCCGCCACTGGGGGTCAGTCCCCGCCCGGCAGCATCGGCGTCTATGCCGGATGGTGCGGTCGTCGGGTCAGCCGCTACTGGACTGGTAGTGACCAGGGCCAACTCGGGGGTCGGGGAAAGCTCGGTCGCCCGGTCGCCCGGTCGCTGCGGACTGCGACCCACTGACCTTTTCTGACTGATCTTGCCTGCGGTGACCACGCCGACGGCTGGAGCCAGGGCGGATACGGCGGGGTTCGCCACCGGATCGTGTTCGGAGCGCGGCGTTGGGATCACCGGCACGATTCTGATTACCGGACGATCAGGCCCTGCGTATCAGGAGCGACACCGGCTCGAAGCAATAGCCGCCGCCGAGAGCGTTTCTCCAGGTCAACTGCGGTCAAGCGGGACGAACAGCTTCTTCGTCGCCGCGGGAATGACCGGCCGTCACCGTCAGGACGATGGTGTAACGGTTCCCCTGCGCCTACCGTCAGTGAGGGCCGCTCCGATGATGAGGATCGACTGCGCGACGTCCTGTAACCCCCCTGTCGGGGCCAGCCCCGGACCGGACGACAGACCGGGACGGCCGCGCCGATCGCCAAGGGGCGCCCTCGTCGGAGCCGGACGATCGTCGCGGGGGCGGTCCTGATGGAGCCGGAGACGTTCGCCCCAACGGAGCCCGAGGGCCCGAACGTGGCCAGGGCCTATGACTACTTCCTCGGCGGGGCGCACAACTTCCCCGCCGATCGGGAAGCCGCGGCGCGGGTCGTCCAGACGTGGCCGCAGATCCGGGACACCACCCGAGTCAACCGTCTGTTCCTCGGTGAAGCGGTCCGCTTTCTTGCCGGCGAGGTCGGCCTTCGCCAGTTCCTCCACATCGGCTCCGGCATGCCAACGATGGGCAACGTCTACGAGGTCGCCCAACGGGTCGCGCCGGACGCCCGCGTCGCCTACGTGGACCACGACCCCGTCGCCGTCGCGCACAGCCAGATCCTGCTCGCGTCCCATCCGAGGGCGCTGGCGGTGGAAGCCGACCTGACCCGGCCCGAGGAGATCCTCACCCATCCGGAGATCACCAGCCTGCTGGATCTGTCCCAGCCGGTCGGGCTCCTGCTGGTCGCGATCCTGCACTTCTTCCCCGACAACACCGACCCGCAACGACTGGTCGCCGCACTGCGCGCGGCGCTGCCGGCGGGCAGCTACCTGGTCCTCACCCACGCGACCGGAGACGGGCAGGGCCGGGACGTCGCGGACGCGGCCGAGGTGTACCGGCGCACGACCGCGCCGTTCCAGCTGCGGAGCCGTGAGGAGGTCTCGCGGTTCTTCGACGGCACGGACCTGGTCGAGCCCGGCGTGGTCCTGCTGCCGGGCTGGGAGAACGACCGTCAGCACCGGGCGACGACGGCCGAAGGACGGCTGCCCGTCTACGCCGGCGTCACGCGCATCCGGTGAGCACACGGTCCGGCTGCTCGACCTGTTGGCCGGCGGCCGACGTCCGCCGGGCTGGTGGAGCACGCCGAGGGATGGATCGCCGCCGCGACCGCCGACCTGTGGCCACGGGCCGAGGCGGCGTTCGGACCGACGGTCACCGCCAGCGCCGGGCTGAACGCCACCCTCGCCGCGCTCGCCACCGACTCCGCCGGCCACGACGCCGCCCGGCGCTGATCTCACCGTTCCCGGACCGCACACGGAAGGCACACGTCCATGGTCACGACGCCGCACCGGCCGCCAGGAAACGGGTCACAGCCCGCACCGCGGCCTTCCCCCAGGCCCGCTCCGACCTCCGCGGACGGGGAAGGCCCTCGCCGCCGGCCGGCCGCGGACAGCCCGATGATCACCACCAGGCGGCGGGCGGACCGGGCCCCGCACGATGAAGGTCCCCGCTCGTTGGAGCACGCCTTCGATCAGCTTCGATGCGCCGCGATCGATCTGCTCGACACGCACGTCCGCCACGGTCGCGTCTGCGCTGACTGCGGGCTCCGATGGCCGTGCCCTGTTGTGCTGCTCGCCGATCACAACCTGACACTGGTCGGCGACACCGCCCCTGCCCCGGTCCCTCCCGCCGGGCGGCCTATCGCTGCCGCCGCCAGCTCCGGGGACGGTCCAGTCTTTCCGGACTCCGCATGTCCGCCCGTGGCCGTCACTCGTAGCGGTGCCCGCCCGGCTGTACCCGCGCCGTCAGAGCGACGGACCGCTTCCGTACAGATCCCTGCGCCAGGAGAACGTATGACCACCGCTCTCGCCGCCACCCCGTCCACAACGCCCGATCCTCCTGCCGACCGGCTGCCGCAGCACGTCCGGCACTATCCGGCCATCCCGCGGTCTGCCAGCGCCGCCCGCCGCGATGCGACCGCGCAGCTGCACCGCTGGGGCCTCGACGGGTTGATCGACACGGCCACCCTCGTGGTGTCGGAACTGATCACCAATGCGCTCGCGGCCAGCAACCGCGCCCCTGGCCTGCACGGGGCCGACGACGTGGCCTCCCGGGTCGCGATGCGCCTGACCTACAGCCACCGTGACCTGATTGTCGAGGTGTGGGACGGCGGCACCGGTCGCCCGACCCGTCGGAGCACCGACACCGACACCGAAGACGGCCGCGGCCTGCACCTCGTCGCCGCCTTGGCCCGAGACCTCGGCTACTACCCGGTCCGAGTCCGCACCCCCGACGGTTACCGGACCAAGGGCAAGATTGTCTGGGCGGCCCTGCCTCACACCACGCCACCCCTCTGGCACGTTCCGGACGCGTCGGCTGAGGACCTGCCACGCCGTGACCCGCCGCCCGTCACCGACGAGGGCGCGTCGAATCCGGACGTTTACGACCGCGCGCTGCTGCAACGCGTCCTTGACGGACTGCGCAACCTTGACGACTGGATGCCGGCCACCTCCACGTAGAAACAGCCGGCCCCGGCGACTATCACGTTTCCGAATTCACCGTGGTCGACCTGTCGGAGATCCCCGGAATACGCGAGGGCACTGCCATCCAGGTGGCGATCGAACAGTACGTGACCTCCACGACCGCCTACGAGCCCTTGATCTCGCTCGGGCTCGGGGACGACGACCCCGACAGCGAGGCCCTCGCCCTCGACGAAGCCGACGCTCTCGCCGCCGCGCTCAGCCGAGCCGTCACCGCGGCCCGCGACGCTCAGGCACGCCAGATCCCGAACGGCGATAGCCCCGCCTGACGCCGCAGCGCACCACCCACCGCCTATCCCACCGCCTGGCCGGAGAGCAACCGTGACCGTCGACTATCCCTTGACCAGCAGCCCCGCCATCGACGACGTCGACCTGCCAGACCAGGTCGCCGCGGGCCTGCTCAGCGCGCTCGTGCACGTCACGGCCCCCCGTCTGTTCGCGGTCGTCGCCGAACCCCCCGACCCCGCCGATGTCCACGTCGTCGTCTGGGGACTCCGCTTCGACGATTACGTGGCTGTCATCGGTACCGACGGAAAGGTGAGCGGCAGCTTCTCCTCTCTGGACCGCGCCCTCTGGCTCTTCTCCTACCTCGACGCCGCCCTGCATGTCGTCTGGCACCGTCAGCCCACACCCACCCGCCCGCACCACTCCCGCCGACGGATCACCCGACTACGACGGTGACGATCAACGTCCCGGCGACCTCCGCCGCGCCGGTCCTTCTCGCCGATCTATGCCCCGGACACGGCCCTGCCGCGACCGGCAGCGACGCATCGCCACGCCCTACCCGGACCTCCGACGACGAAGCCACCTCGATGCGATCTCAGAGCGCATCTCGTTCAGATTAGGCGAAGTTTGTCGGATCCGGTACGCGGCAATTGCCAGGATTTGGGAACGGCGAGGTGGGGTATCGACTCACCTGCGCCGTCGTCTGCGCCGCCTGAGGCGGCTCTGACGGGGGATGGTTCGACTCTGCCCCGCCTCACCACCGCCAGAAACCCGACTGAAACATCACAAAATGAACGAGATGCTCTCTCACCGACACACGGTCCCGCGCTCCGTCCGATCGTTCTGCTCGCGCGCATGCGCGACCTCCTGCCACCCGAACAGCTGGCGAGCCTTCTCGCCAGCTTCACACCGCCGCCACGATCCTCCACCGCAGTGCTGGCACGCCGACCCGCCACGAGCGCCGATGGCGGGGGCGTGCCCGCGACCGGGCGGTGGTGTCCACGAGCACCAAGCGGTCTGATTCACGCGAACAGATGGACTCTCCAGCGCCGAACAGATCGCAGGGTCTCATGCCATTTCCGCAGCTCAGCCCGGCAATGACGGTACGAAGGAAACATCCGGCCAGCGGGGAATGACACACACCACCACGTCAAGCGAACATCATGGTTGGTGGCCTGTCTGGTTGAACGGGCCTCCAGTGGCTCCACCTCGTAACGGAGTGATCATTGGTCTCGGACCGCGTCTCGCAGCCGAAAGCGCCGGCCGGCGCGCCGAGTAATCAGACACCTCCGTCGAGCCCGGCGAACACGAGATGGCTGGCGCGGCACAGGTTCGACCGTCGGCCCGGCCCGACAGTGGCGGACCCGTTACTCTGGCGATGGTCTGCGCGTTCCCGACATGGCGGATCGACGGCGGTCCGGCGAACAGGCCCGGAGGGGACGCGGTGTGAGTAGGGCGAGCCAGCGGGTGGAGCAGGACGAGCTGCGAGCGCGGATGCGCGCGGTCGGCATGTCCCACGACGAGATCGCGATCGAGTTCGTCCGCCGCTACAAGTACCGTCCCCGCGCCGCGCACCGCGTCGCCCACGGCTGGACCCAGCAGCAAGCAGTTGATCACATTAACGCTCACGCCGCCCGCATCGGCCTCGACCCCGACGGCGCCGCCACGCGCACCGCGCCCTGGCTCAGCGAACTGGAGAACTGGCCGGTTCCACTCCGGCGCCGGCCTACGCCCCAGCTTTTGGCCTTGCTCGCCGAGGTCTACGGCACCAGCGTCCACAACCTCCTCGATCTCGAAGACCGAGAGAACATGATGCCAGCGGATCTGATGGTTATTAGCCAGATCCACAAAGGGCTGCCACCCATCACACACCATGACTCTGAGAACTCGACGGTGTGGGAAGCAATTCTCGGTGGCGTCTCCTCGCTGAGGACTACCGGGATCGCGATCGACAGCATCAGACTCACGAACCACGCCTATCCTGTGCCTGAGTCAGATGTGTTCCATCAACCGCTGGCCATAGGCATCGCCGATCCGGTGAAGCACTGGGTCGACCTACTGGGTCTGATCGCCGGGAGAGTCAACGACAGTGGAGCCGGCTCGGTGTGGAGCCTGGTCCAGGGGCACCTTGACGTGCTCGATGCGTTCCGCCGGGCGTCAACGGTCGAGGGTCGTCGGTTGCTCGCGGTCCAGGCTCGGTGGTCGGAGTTTCTTTCCTGGCTTGCCGACAGCCTCGGACGTCCGGGTGCGGCGCGGAAGTGGGCCGAGTTGGCGTTTGGCCAGGCGACGGAGGCTGGCGACCGTCGCACCGCGAGCTCTGTCCTGATGCGACGGGCGCAGCAGGCGGCTGATCAGGGACGTGGCGGGGAAGCTATCGCGCTGGGAGAAAGCGCGGCGGCCCTCGATTCAAGCAGTGCGTGTACCGCCGCGCTGTGTCTCGTCCGGCAGGCGCATGGGCATGCCCTCAACCACGACCCCGCCGCATCCCGTGCTGCCGTCCGTCAGGCGGTCCGGCTGCTGGCTGGTGCTGAACGCGACCCGGACCCGTTGGATGGGCACTGCACGGATCTCTACGTGGCGGCATACGAAGGCCACTGCCGGCGGCTGGTCGGCGACCTGGACGGGGCGACAAGACTACTGGACGAGGTGCTGGCGGCCTGGCCGGCCGAGCTGCGTCAGGATGAGGTGATGTGGCGGGCATGGTTGGCGGACACGCACACCGCGGCCGGGCGCGTGGCCGAAGCGGGAGCGCAGGGCCTGCGTGCGTTGGAACTCGCCCAGGCCACCGGATCGGCGCGCGCTGACGCGGTACTCGGCAGCATGGCGGGAGTGCTCGCGGGGGCCGATCGGGTGGTCGAGGTCGGCCAGTTCCTCGCCGCTTGCCGGGTCGTTAACGCCGCGAGGAGGAGACAGCCATCCCTATGATCACCACGGCGACCAGCGCCGAGGCGGAGCGAATCGGCGCGCGGGCGGCCGTGTTGCCGGTGGGCAGCTTCGAGCAACACGGCGCTCACCTCCCCCTCACGACAGACACGTTGATCGCCCAGGCGATCGCCGAGGCCGCGGCCGATGCGTACAGCCTGTTCCTGCTCCCGCCTGTCACGTTCTCGTGCTCCCACGAGCACACCTCGTACCCGGGAACGGTGAACATCTCGTCGGTCACCCTGACTGCGGTCATCCGCGACGTCGCCAGCTCGCTGCGCCGTTCCGGAATCCCCGTGCTGGTGCTCGTCAACGGTCATGGGGGCAACTACGTCCTGAACAACATCGTTCAGGAGGCCAACATCAGCGGGCCGGCCATGACGCTGTTCCCTGGACGGTCGGACTGGGCGGCGGCCCGTGCCGCCGCCGAGCTGGAGACCGACACCCACGACGACATGCACGCCGGCGAGCTGGAGACCTCCGTCCTTCTGCACGTGCACCCCGATCTCGTCCGGCCCGGCTGGGAAACTGCCGACGAGGGAGGCGGCCCCCGACCGCACCTCCTCGTCCACGGCATGACGGCGTACACGCAGACAGGCGTGATCGGCCGCCCCTCGCTCGCTACCGCCGAGAAGGGCAAACGGCTCCTGGACAGCCTGACCGGCCTGATGAGCGCCCACCTCGACGCGCTCGGCCTGACTGGTCGCTGACCACGCCCTACTCCCGGCTTCATCGGTCACCGGAGAACGGGGCTGCGGGAGAAGCAGCTACACAATCAGACGAAGGTCCGCCGCGCTCAACGCCGCGCCTGGCACCCGAACGACCGGGCATATATCCCGGCGTGTCCGGCCGAACACACCAGCACGGCGGACGTCATCTTCCCAGGTCAGCGACCGAACAAGGCGCGAAGAGAAAACTTCGTCGCTGGGGGAATGACCTTGCGCCGTGGGCGAGGCATCGTTACCTCTCGTTACCGCCGAAGGCCGGCATGGTAACTCCCGACCCTGCGCCGTCCCGAAGCGAATGCACGCCGTTCGCGTGGTGCTCGGGGATGGTCGGCAGGTAGGCCGGGGAACGGCACTGAGAGGAGACGTGGATGTCCATCGTGCAGGAGGTCGGCCCATCGGGTGCGACGCCGGCCGACTGGTTCGACCTGCCGATCACCGTCGTCGATGACAGCGCGTGCGTGGCGAGCGATGGCTGCGACACCTCGGACGGCTGCTCGTCGACCTGTCCGTCGGCGTGCGCCAGTTCGTAAACGCGGGTTGTCGCTGTGCCGCCCCGACGCTGTCGGGGCGGCACGGGACGCGGATGTGACGAAGGCTGGGGAAGGGACGATGCCGATGGGCGGGGCGCTGTACCGGCCAGCCGGTCCCGCGTTGCTACGCGCGGCGGTGAATGCGTCGGGCAGCGTGGCGTGCTGGCCGGCGCTGGAGGACCCGGTGGCGTGCCGAGAGTGGTTGGCGCAGGTCTGGCCGGCGGCTCGAGAGCCAGTCGCGCTCGCCAGCAGCGCGTTGGCTGCTCGGGTCGAGCAGATCGTGGCCGGGCAGCCGGTCACGGACCGACGGCTGCGCGCCGCGGCGGCGACGGTGGTGCGGTACCTGCTGCGCGCGGAGGGGCGGGCGACGCCGTTCGCGCTGTTCGCGGGTGTCGCACCGGCCAGGTTTGGCCAGGTGGGGACGGTGCGCTTCGGTGATCGTCACAGGTCGACGGCTCGGGTGGACGCCGCGTGGCTGGGCGAGATCATCGACCGTGTGGAAACGGGCCCGGTGCTGGAGCGGGTGACCGTCGTGTTCAGCAGTCTTGTCGTCGAGCGGGCGGGGCGACTGATCGTGCCGCGCCCGGACGGCCAAGCGGAGATCCCCCTTACTCCGCCGGTGCGGCTCGTGCGGGATGCCGCCCGCGATCCGGTGCGCTTCGCCGAGCTGGTCGACAGACTGAACGAGGCGTTCACCGCCGCAGGCCCTGAGCGCATCGAGAGATTGCTGCGTCAACTCGTCGCTGAACACTTTCTGGTCACCGACCTGCGGGCGCCGATGACGGAGACCGATCCGCTCGGTCATCTGATCACGGTCCTTCGGGCGGCAGGTGCGTGCAACCTGGTCGAGGTCGCACCGCTGGTGGAGGAACTGACCACGATCCACACCCGGCTCGGCGAACTCAACGCGGCGCCGACACTGGAGGCGCAGGCGGCGCCACGCACGTCGCTACTCGCGGCGATGGACCGGATCGCCCCTCAGCAACGCTCGTCCCTGGCCCTCGACCTCGTGCTCGACTGCGACCTTCAGCTGCCCAAGTCTGTCGCGTCAGACCTCGCCGTGGCCGCCGGTGTCCTGACGCGGCTGGGCCAGGAACCGTTGGGACCTGCAGCATGGGCGGACTATCACCGCAGATTCGTCGAACGCTACGGCGTCGGCAGCGTCGTTCCGCTGCTCGACGTGCTCGACGACGCGTCGGGGCTTGGTTATCCGGCTGGCTACCCGGGCTCGGTCCTGCCGGCACCCGCGCCGACCGTCAGCGATCGGGACTGGCGGCTGCTTGCCCTGGCGTGGGAGGCGCTCGCGGGCGGCGGTCCTGTTGAGCTGACTGATGCGCGGGTCGAACAGGTCACCGACGGTGACCTGTTCGACCCGCGTTTCCTCCAGCCCCATGGAGAGGTCGCGGCGAAGATTCACGCCAGGAGTGTCGAGGCGTTGAACGCCGGAGACTACGAGCTGGCCGTGTCTCCCGCCCGTGCGGCCGGAACTCTGTCCGCGCGGTTCCAGTCCTCGACTGGTGACGCGGCGATGGCTCGGGCCTACCGATCGGTTCCGGTGCTGCACGAGGGCGCCACTGCGGTACAGCTGTCCTGCCCGCCCAGGTTCGTTCGCGGCCAGAACGTCGCGCGGCTGCCCCAGTTTCTGCCCGAGGTACTGGCCCTCGGCGAGCCTCCGTCGGAAGGGCGGCGCGGGTTGGGGCCTGGAGATCTGGCGTTGACCGCGACCGGGCGGGGCTTGCTGCTCGTCGAGGCCGCCACCGGTCGGATCATCGATCCGCAGATCTTTCACGCGCTGACGCTCGACCGGCAGATGCCGCCGCTGGCGCGGTTCCTGGCGCACCTGCCGCGCGCCTTCGCCGCCTCGCTGGCCGCGTTCGAGTTCGGACCGGCTGCGGGCGCGCTGCCGCACCTGCCCGAGGTCCGCTACGGCCGGATCATCCTGGCTCCCGAACGCTGGCGCCTCCACACCGCCGACCTGCCCGGACCCGACGCGCCGGCTGCCGATTGGAGCGCCGACCTGGGGCGGTGGCGGCAGCGGCATCGGTGCGCAGAACTTGTGGAACTGGCCGACGGCGACATGACGCTACGACTAGACCTCACGGTCCCGGCCCATCGCACGATCCTGCGCGAGCATGTGGCCGACACGGGTGTGGCGACGCTGAATCGAGCCGTACCCGGCGAGAGCCTTGACTGGATCGGGCATGCCCACGAGATCGTCGCCCCCGTGTTCCGCGTTGGGCCACCCGCACCGAACAAGCTCGCCTCGGCGCTGGTCCGCAGGGTCAACACTGACGGCCACCGACCCGGCGACCCGAATGCCCGATGGATCTCCGCCCGCGTCCATACGCACCCCGCCGCCATGGACCACCTGATCGCCAGCCATCTGCCGGACCTGCGTACCCGGCTCGATGACGCACAGATGTGGATGGTCCGTTACCGCAATGCCGAGCTGACTGACCATCTGCGCATCCGTGTCGCTACCGAGAAGGCGAACCACGCGGCTCGCGCGGCGATCCTCGGCGGGTGGGCCGCCGAGTTGGGCACGATCGGCGTCGTCGGCCAGGTGGCCTTTGACACCTATTTCCCGGAGGCCGGCCGTTATGGCGCCGACGCGGCTCTTGAGGCCGCCGAAGCCGTGTTCTGCGCCGACACCACCGCGGCGATCATCGTATTGCGTCAACAGCCAGCCGGGCTGCATCCGGACACCATCACGGCGCTGTCGATGCTCGACATCGCCGACGCGTTCCTCGGCGGCGTGCGCCCCGCCGCCGACTACCTGACGACACGCGTCCTCGCCAAGCCGCAGACCATCGATCACCGCGTCGTCGGCGAGACCACCCGGCTGGCCCGCCACAGCGTCCCCAGGGATCTACCGCACCTGCCTGGCGACCTCGCCGACGCCTGGGCAGCCCGTGCCAAGGCCCTGACCGCCTACCGCGCGGCGTTGCCCAGCCAGATGGGCCCCGCGACGGTCGCCGGCTCCCTCCTGCACCTGTCCTACAACCGCCTCCGTGGCATCAACCGCGACCACGAGGCCGCCTGCCTTCGCCTGGCCCGCGGCGCCGCGCTCGCCTGGCACACCACCCAGCAGGCGGCAACCGCATGAGCACGGCCCCTCTCCACCAAGCCGGAGATCGCTGGCGCCGCCGCGACGTGTGGCGGTCAGCCCGGCTCATAGCCGGTAGGAACGCGGCGGGCCGCCCCGAGAAGGCGCTCTCGGACCGGGACACCCCCGCTGTCTACGCTCCTGCCTCCGAACAGCATCCCTTGTGACCGCAGCAGTCGACCCGATCCCACTCCGACAAGGACACGCCCATGACGACCGCGACACCCGGCACCGCCGCCGAACTCCACGCCGGCATGGTCAAGAAGATCATCAGAAGTCGGCCCGGCCTCGACAGCCCTGTCGTCGAGGCGCTGCGCGCGGTGCCCCGGCACCTGTTCCTGCCGGACGCCACGCTCGACGAGGCGTACAACCCCTACAAGGCGGTCATCACGAAGACGGCGTCCGATGGCACGCACCTGTCCTGTGCCTCGGTCGCGACCCTCGTCGCCGGAATGCTGGACGAACTGCACGTCCGCCCCGGCGAGCGGATCTTCGAGGTCGGTGCTGGCACGGGCTACAACGCCGCGCTGCTCGCCGAACTCACCGGCCCCGACGGGCTGGTCGTCACCGCCGACATCGACGAGGAGATCACCGGGCAGGCATCAATCGCCCTGGCTGCGGCGGGCTACAGCGGCGTGCGGGTCCTGACCCGCGACGGCGCGCTCGGCGACGAAACCAACGCACCTTTCGATAAGATCATAGTTACGGTCGGTGCGTGTGATATCCCCGATGCCTGGTTCACCCAACTCGTCCCCGGCGGACGGATGGTCCTGCCGCTGCGCTGGCGGGGCCAGACCCGCGGCGTCGCCTTCGTCAAGGGCGACGACGGTGTACTCCGCTCGGAGTCGGTGTTCCTCTGCGGCTTCGTCCCCATGATCAGCCAAGGCGTCGAACGCGTCGCCATGCTCCACACCAACCCGCTCGTTCAGATCCACTACGACATCGACCAGGACATCGATCCAGCCCAGCTGACCGGCGGCCTCGACACCCCCCGGACCAGCGCCTGGTCCGGAATCACCGTCGGCCCGCAGGACCCCATTGACGGGATCTGGCTGCGCGCCACCGCGACCGACCCGGCCGTCTGCCGCATCAACGCCAGTCCCGACGCGGTCAGCGCCGACCTGTGCACGCCCTTCATCCCGAACCTCAGCCCCACGCTGATCGCCGGCTCCTCACTGGCCTACCTCACCAAGCGCCGGCTCGACGGCGCCGACCCGCTCTACGAACTCGGCGCCCACGGACACGGACCCGACGGCCACGCCCTCGCCGAGCGGCTGTGCGGACACATCCACACCTGGAACACCGACCGCAAAGCCCGCCCGTCCCTGACCGCTATGCCTCTGACCGCCCAAGCCAGCATTCCCAACCACGCGATCGTCAAGAAAGACTGCGCGATCACCGTCACCTACTGAATTACCTACCCGCGTCGGCGAGACGGCACCTGCCAGCGGCAGCCCTTGGACACCGCTGGCTTGCTGTCCCTCGCCGAACCAGATCGTCCGGAGGTGCCTCATGCTCCTGAGTAGCGACCTGCGAACGCGTGCCTCCTCCGTCGCGGCCCGTCTCGCCGACGCGCTGACCGCACCACCTCCAGCCCATGCCGGCAACGACCAGGCGTCGACCAGAGAGCTCTGGCGCGGCCAGTCGCTGGCCGCCGGCGCCGCGGGCGTCGCCGTGCTCCACGGCCTACGCGCCCGTGACGGCGCCGGCAGCTGGGCGACCGTCGACGCCTGGCTCAGAGCCGCCACACGCGACAAGCTGAGCGTCGGAGCGCGAGCCGGCCTATGGCTCGGTGCCCCGGCCCTCGCGTTCACGCTCGCCACAGCAACTCCACCCGGCCGCTACCGATCCGCCCGCCAGCACCTTGACAGCGCCGTCGCAGAGATGATCGACCGGCGCCTCGCCGCCGCCAACCGGCGCATTAATGCCGGCCAGCGACCGGAACGCGCCGAATACGATCTCGTCCGCGGCTTGACGGGACTCGGCGCTCACCTCCTCACCTCCCGCCCAGACGCAGATCAGCTTCGCCGGGTCCTGACCTACCTCGTCCGCCTCGCTGAACCCCTGCCTGCCATTGGCACAGGCGGGCTGACATTACCGGGCTGGTGGAGCGGCGACCTTCCCATCGGAGCGCCGGCTGACGCGTTCGCGGACGGCCACGCCGACCTCGGGATGGCCCACGGCGTCGCAGGTCCTCTCGCGCTACTCGCTCTCGCTCACCGCCAAGGCATCGTCGTGCCCGGCCACATCCACGCCCTGCACCGAATCTGCGACTGGCTCGATGCCTGGCGTCAGGACAGCCCTACCGGCCCCTGGTGGCCCGAGAAGATCACCCTCAGCGAACTTGGCGCGGGCCGCCCGGCCCAAGCCGGCCCAGGCCGCGTTTCCTGGTGCTACGGTGCCCCGGGCCTCGCCCGCGCCCAGCAACTCGCCGCCCTCGCGCTGGCCGACACACCGCGCCAGAAACGTGCCGAGGCCGCGCTCGCCGCTTGCATCGAGGACCCCGTCCAAGTCGCCAGACTCGTCGATCCGACACTCTGCCATGGTTTGGCCGGCCTGGTCGCCACCGTCCACCATGCCGCCGCCGACGCCCGCTACCACCCACTCGGCAGCCACCTCCCAGCCCTAGCCGATCAACTCCTCGACAGCCTCGACCTGGCAGAGCCCGCCAGCAGACGAGCACCCGGCCTCATCGAGGGCACCGCCGGGATCGCTGCCGTCCTGCATGGCCTCGCCACCGACAGCACGGCTACCTGGGAAACCGTGCTTCTCCTCGGTCGAACTTAGGGTCAGCCGCGAAGACGAACCGCGCTTAACGCGGACTTCTGCCACCCCGCGACATCCAGGGCGACTGGCGAACGAAGCGCAACCCTTACCGCTCGACCTGTGACATAACGATTACTGACAGAGTGGTCTGCGTAGCGGACGATCGGAGGATCGGCCCATGCAGCTCCGGAGAGGATATGGGGCATCGTCATGAGTAGGGCGAGCCAGCGGGCGGAGCAGGACGAGCTGCGTGCGCGGATGCGCGCGGTCGGCATGTCCCACGACGAGATCGCGATCGAGTTCGCCCGCCGCTACAAGTACCGTCCCCGCGCCGCTCACCGCGTCGCCCATGGCTGGACCCAGATGCAAGCCGCCAACCACATCAACGCCCACGCCGCCCGCGCCGGCCTCGACCCCTACGGCGCCGCGCCCATGACCGCGCCGCGGTTGTCCGAGCTGGAGAACTGGCCGCTGCCGAACAACCGCCGCCGGCCCACCCCCCAGCTCCTCGCCCTGCTCGCCGAGGTCTACGACACCAGCGTCCACAATTTGATCGACCTCGACGACCGCGAACACCTCACCCCCGCCGACACCCTCCTCATCAACACCACGCGCCGAGATCGTCGATCGGCGGGGTCACCGCCCGCAGACTCGTCCTTCAGACAGGCTGGCACCGGCTTCGAGTCGGGATATGGCGGCGGCGCTCCCAGGAGGCGGCGTCTCGACGCGACTGCTGGGAACATCGAGTGGGTGGATGCTCTCGGCCGCCGCGGGTTCACCCTCCTCGCCGGATCAGCCGTCGTAGCGGGTCTTGTTGGCACCGGGCGCGCCCGCCATGTCGACCCGGCGCTCGTCTCCTATTTCGATGGCCAGTTGAAGGGCCATTACCACGCGGACATGCTGCTCGGCTCCGGCGCGTTGATCGGCACGGTCGCTTCCCAATGTGAGGTCATCGTCCAGTTGGTGGACTCCGCGGACGGGTCGACCCGCCAGCGCTTGGCGAAGGTCGGTTCGTCGTTCGCCGCGTTTGCGGCCTGGCTGTGGCTGGACGCCGGCGACCCGGCTGCGGCGATGCGCTGCCACGACGCCGCGCTGGAACTGGCCCACCGCTGCGGAGACCGCGACGCCGTGGCCTGCGCGCTGGTCGACCGGGCGATGGCCTTCACCGACCTGGGAAACGCGGCGGCCGTGATCGACCTGTGCCAGGCCGCGCTGGTCGACGCCCGGCGCCTCTCGCCCGAGATCCGGGTGTTCGCCTTGCAGCAGCAGGCACACGGTGCCTCGCTGCGCGGTGACCGCAGCCAGGTCGACCTCCTGCTCGATCAGGCCGGCCGGCTCGTGGATCACGTCGACATCGAGGAGTGGGGCACCGCCTGCCGCCGCACCGACGGCTACGTCGAGGTACAGCGCGCCACCTGCTACGGACGGCTCGGTCTCGCCGCCGACGCCGACCGTCTCTGGCAGCAGATCATCCCCGCCGCACCCCCGTCAGCCCGCCGCGACATCGCGGTCTGGTCAGCGCGCCACGCGGTCGCCGCCGCGCGGCAGGGAGAACCGGAACGGGCAGTGGAACTCGCGCGCCAGGCGAGCGCGCTCGCGGTAGAGACCGGCTCCGCGCGCGCCCGGCGGGAACTGGACACGGTCGCGGCGGCGATGGCCCCGTGGCGTGCTCACTCCGTCGGCCAGGATCTGGCGGACGTGCTCGCGCCCGTCACTATCGACGAGCCAGGGAGGGAACATGGCTGAGGCGCTGTCACTAGAACAGATCGAGGGAGACCTCAAGAGCCTGGACGGATGGACGACCGACGGCCGGCGCATCGAACGGCTGTACTCGATACCCCACATCCAGGGTGCGGCGTTCATCATGCACATCGCCGCCATACAGAACGAGTTCGGTCACCACTCCGACGCCACGCTCGGCTACAAGACCGTGCACGTATCGATCAGCTCCAGTGACATCGGCGGCTACGTCGCCGAGCACGACATCGAGCTTGCCAGGCGCATCCAGGCAATTTCGTCAGCACATGGAGCGGGTTAGAGAACAGGCCATGCCGGGGCGGAGTTGTTGGCCTGACGTGCGACAGGCCGGGCGTCCGCTCGTCGGCCTGGGGGAAGCCGCACAACCCTGGAAGGGCACGGCCGCAGGCCGCGACCTCGACGAGATCTTCGCGCTCTGAAGGAGACCTGACGTGGCGGACGCGCCCGTGCCCTTGGCCGACGACGAGATCGAGGCGCGGCTGCGCGAGCTACCCGGCTGGACCCGCATCGGCCAGGAGATCACCAGATCCTTCCGCATCCGTTACCACGGTGGGGTCGCCCTGATCGTGCACGTCGCCGACGTCGAGCGGCTGATCGGCCACCACGCGGACATTGACCTGCGCTGGGACAGCATCCGCTTCGGGATCACCACCCACGACGCCGGGCACCGGATCACCGCGGCCGATTTCGATCTCGCGCGGCGCATCGACGCCATCGCCCAA
Source organism: Protofrankia sp. Cj3 (assembly GCF_917627355.1). Lineage (NCBI taxonomy): Bacteria > Bacillati > Actinomycetota > Actinomycetes > Frankiales > Frankiaceae > Protofrankia > Protofrankia sp. Cj3. The sequence continues at coordinate 23,087 of NZ_CAKJTR010000027.1, forward strand.
GCCCACAGCGCGGAACCGTTCTGATACTCCTGTCCGGATCGAATCTTGGTGTTCACATTTCCATGGAGCGCCCCGGCATCGCGCGCTACGAGCTGGTGAACGTGACCGTGCGGCGGATGGTCCAGCGGTAGGTGTGGCCTTCGCGTCGAAGTTCGAGCAGGCTCACGCTGGTTACCGGGACTGCGATCGGCGGGACCCGGCGGAGTTCGGTGAGGCGGTGGATGACTTCGGCGGCCGGCGGGGTGGCGTTGCAATACGTCGCGCTGATGTGCGGCTTGAACCTCGCCGGCTCGGCGGGGACTTGGTCGGCGCCAAGCTCGGTGGCGATGGCCTCGCGCAATCGCTCGCGGACGTCGGCGGCTGGACCCCAGGGCGCGGCGCGCAGGAACGTGCCGCCGGGGTAGGCCGCAACGGGACCAACGGTCAGCGTGAAGGGCTCGATGTCGGCTGTGCGTGCGGCTGCCTGCTCGCCGATGCGTGCGGCTGTCTCGATGTCGACCTGGTCGGGGAAGCCGACCCCCTGCACAGTCATGTGGATGCCGTCCGAGGGCACCGGGTCGAGATAGTTCAGGTCCGCAAGCGCCTTCTGGTGGTAGGCGACGTGGTCGCGGAGGGCCTGGTCGTCGAAGACGAGGTACCAGGTGAGGTAGTTGCGTCCAGGGCGGTGCCCGGGGCGCCAGTACCAGTGGTCGGCCATCCGTTCCGTGCGTTGGAAGGCTTCCCAGTCGTCGGCGTCGACCTGGCCCTCGTGGGAGTGCGGCACGCTGCCAGGTTAGAACGGGGCGTGCTTGTAGGTACTCGCAGCGCGCCATGCGGCGACGGCGTCTGCTGCCTCGGAAATCTCCGGGACACTGGACCAAGGGGCGGCGCTGGTGACGAAGTCCTGCGCGCGAGAGGCTACGACCTGCGAATTCAGCGTGGACCCGACGGCGAGGGCTTCACAGACGAGGGCGCCGGCTCGGTCGGGTTCGGCGGTCGGGCCGACGAGGTAGGCCATCGAGGCGTCTACCAGCGTCAGGGCGTGGCTGGCTGCCGAGTTCGAGCGGGCGAAGATCGGGATAGCCTGGTCGGTGAACTCGCGGACGCGGTCGACGGCGCCCAGCGCGAGGTACGCGCTGGCGGCGTTGCCGGCAAGGCGGGCGCCGGTGAACGGCTCGAACGACAGGAAGTAGCCGACCGGGTCGGCCTGGTCGACCTGCGCGTGGGCGGCCAGGGCACGGTCGACCGCGTCGTCGACCCCGCGCCGGTCACCCAGCTTGCCGAGCGCGCGCGCCTCGCCGCTGACCGCCAGGCGGATGGACGCTGGACCTCCCGCGGCGTAGCGCTGACCGTCGCGGGCGTAGTCCAGGGCCTGCTCGTAGCGGCCGGCGTAGTAGGCGATGAAGCTCTGTGTGCCGCGTACCCACGCGGCAAGGTCGCGGTTGCCGGTGGCCTGGGCGAGGCTCATCGCCTCGTTGCAGTAGGCACGGGCGAGCATCTCGTTACCCAGGTCGAACGCGAGATAGCCGAGCAGGCCGGACAGCTTCCCGGCCAGGACATACAGGTTTGCTCGGTGACGCGGATGCTGGTGGCCGCTCATGAGGTCGGCGACGTGGCGGCGCTGGCGAAGAGCTGTCGGGTAGACGCTCGGGGCGTCCGACGTTTCGTAGCGGCGGCCGATCAGCTCGACGCCCATGTCCAGTTGCTCGACGGTCGCATCGTCCATGTTTGTCGCGGCAAGAAGCTGCATGCGTTGGGTGACTTCGTCCACCTCGTCGTCGGCAGCCAGGACCACCGTGGCGGCCGTCGCGGCACGAATAGTCAAACGATCCGGGCCGGGGCGCTCGACGGCGGCGGACAGCTCGCCTGCTTCGGCGGGCACCTCTGATCCCCACGGCGACGTGGCGACGGGCGTCGCCGGTGGGCTGCTCACACCTGCCGACAGGCGGCGCAGGCTGTTGATCAGGAGCATGTCGGCGGGTGCGAGGTGCTCCCGGTCGTCGAGGTCGAGCAGGTTGTGGATGTCGGTGCCGTAGACCGCGGCGAGTGCGGCGAGGATCTGCGGGGTGAGGCGGCGGCGGGCCGGGAGCGGCCAGTTCTCCAGCTCCGACAGCCACGGGGCGCTCATCGAGGCGGCGCCATCCGGGTCAACGCCGACGCGGGCGACGTGGGCGTTGACGCGGGGTCCCGGGCCACTCGCGAAGCGATGGTCTGGGTGCTGGCCGGCTGCCTGCTGCTGGGTCCAACCTCGCGCCACCCGGTGGGCGGCGCGAGGGCGCAGCCGGTAGCGGCGGGCGAACTCGACGGCGATCTCGTCGTGCGCCATGCCCACCGCACGCATCCGGGCGCGCAGCTCCTCCTGTTCGACGCGCTGGCTGGTCCTGCCCATGCCGCGGTGCCCCTCCCTGAGCGTGGACGGCGATCGGCCTCGGGCTTTCGGCTACCGACCGAACCGCCACAACCGTAGCCGTCCGCTTACGGTCAGAACAGAGGGGACGAGTAGATCGACGTACCTGCGTCGTCGATGATGCCGGACCGGACGTGGGATGCCGCCGGCCGCAGCGTTCACCGGGATGATCAGGGCCTACAGGTCGCTGCGCTGTCCGCGGCACCCTCCAGACGGACGATCGAGATCGAATCCCTCCGGGACTCGCCGAACGAATCGGCATGATCGCGCCAGACAAAGGCGCTCTGACGCCGCTGTTCTCGCAGGTCAGCCGTCTTTCGGAAACCGAAGAAAAGATTCGTGGCGGGGGGAATGACTCGCCTCCTGGCGTCGGCCATCGTGGTGGCGCGCCACAGACATCGACCTGATCTTGTTCGTTTGAGGCGCGGCCCGTTGGAGGACCGCACTCCGCGCTGGTCGGCTCGGCCTGTGCGGGAGCAAGGGTGACGTGGAGGAGGTCTTCAGGTCGGTCCACCTCCGATGGAAAGATCGTCAATGTTGATGAGGGTCGCCCCACCTGCGGCGGCCCGCACGTATCGGGAGAGGACACCGTGACGAGCGTCGGCACCATGGGCAGCGAGAGCCTCCGTAACGCACTGGTTGACCAGTTGGCCGCTGATCATGCGGCGAAGGGCCTGGTGCTGCGGCCCGAGGTGAAGGCGGCGATGCGGACGGTTCCCCGTGAGCTGTTCACGCCGGGCCTTCCGCTGGAAGAGGCGTACGACGCGAACGCGGCGGTCCTCAAGAAGATGCGCGGTGCGGAAGCCATCAGCTCGGTGTCGGCGCCCTACCTGATCGCGGAGATGATCGGTCAGGCGGCGGACGCGCTCGGTGGGTTGGAAGACCGACACGCGTTGGAGATCGGTAGCGGTGGCTACAACGCCTCCTTGTTGCGGGAGCTCGTCGGCCCGACGGGATCGGTCACGACCGTCGATATTGACCCCGAGGTCACCGGCCGGGCGGTCGCCTGCCTGGCGGCGGCGGGCTACCACGACGTCACCGTGGTGTGCGCGGACGCCGAGCACCCGATCGAGCCGGGCCGCCGCTACGACCTGATCATCATCACAGTCGGGGCATGGGACATCCCGTCCGCATGGCGTGATCAGCTCACCGACGACGGTGTGCTCGTTGTGCCGCTGCGCACGTTCGGGATCACCAAGTCGTGGGCGCTGCGACGCCGCGGGGACCGTCTGGTCAGTGAGAGCCACCGCCAGTGCGGGTTCGTCTCCATGCAGGGCGACGGAGCCCACCAGGTGCGGTACATCGACATCGCCGACGGTGTCCACCTGCGGCTGGATGAAGGCCAGCAGATCGACCCCGCCGTTCTCGATGGTCTCCTGGCGCAGCCCCGCAAGGAGGCATGGGCCGGGGTGAGCCTGCCGCCCCGCACGACCCTGATCAACCTGAACCTGTGGCTGGCGACCCGCCTCACCCGCGAGGCGGGACAGTTCGTGGTGCTGACGGCGCAGAAGACGGCCATCGAGGCCGGCATCGTCGCGCCCTCCTGGCAGTTCGGCACACCCGCCACCCTGCACGACGGCACATTCGCCTACCGGTCGGCTCTGCACTGGACCGGCAGGCGGTTCGATCTCGGCGCCTACGCTCACGGGCCCGCCGCTGCGGCGGCGGCCGGGCGGATGGTCGAGCACATGCATGCGTGGGTCGACGCGGGCAGCCCGCCGCCGCGGCTCCACGTCCTTCCCGCGCACACCCCGGACGGCGACCTGCCGGACGGGACGGTTCTGGACAAGCGGCACAGCCGCCTTGTCCTGGCCTTCACCCCCACCGAGAAAGGAACCCCCTGATGGACAACGAGAACGAGAACGAGTACGAGCTGAACCTGCGCCTGGTCGACGCCGGGTCCGTCGCGAGCGGTCACGCCACCAACACCGACGACGAGTGCGGTTCCGGCAACACGGGCACGAGCGCCTGCACGACCACCCCCGGCACCTGACCCGCCCGTTCACCCTGGGGGAGGGCCCCGCCTGTATCGGCGAGGTCCTCCCCTTCTTCCGCCAACCTCGGAACCCGGAGCGAGAGATGTTCCAAGCGGTGGACGCGGCGTTGATCAGAGCCGCCTCCTACCCCCGAGATCTGACGCCGCCGGCGTGGTCCGACCTGACCGCGGACCAGCCCGACGAGTGGTTGGCGTGGCTGCGCCAGGTGTGGGTACTGCCGGCGTTCGCTGCCGCGGTCGGGCAGGCCGCACCCCACCTGACCACCCAGATCACCCGGACTCTTGCCGATGAGCCTATGGACAGACGCAGGCTGCGTCGTCTGGTCGAGGCAACGGTCCGCTATCTGCTGAGGTGGACGACGCGTGCAACCCCCTTCGGCAGGTTCGCCGGAGTGGCTCCGGTTGAATTCGGCCCCCGCGCGGCGGTCCGCTGGGGCCAGCGGCACCACGCGGTCACCCGCCCCGACGACCGCCACATCGCCGACCACACCGCCGCGGCTGAACGGGACCTGGCGACACTGCGCACCGTCTGCGTCATGACGAACACCCTCGGCTTTCCCCGCGGCGGGGCATGGGTGCTGCCCTGCGCCCGCGCCGACGGCGACCGGGTCTGGGATGTCGAGATCGACCTGACCGGCCCGGTGCGGTTGGCAGTCGAGACGGCCAGAACCACGATCCCGTTCACGGACCTCGCCGCGCAGGTCGCCGACCAGATAGCCAGCGACACGGCCGCGGCCGAGCGGCTGCTGACCGCACTCGTCAACGCCGGGGTGCTGCTCTCGGCGATCCGCCCACCGATGACTGTGACCGACCCGGCCGCCCACCTGGCCCGCCACATCACCATCCCGCCTCGCCAGACGGCCAGATCGCGGTCGATCTGCGGGTCGACTGTTCGGTGACGCTGCCCCCCGCCGTGGTCCGCGAAGCGCAGGACGCCGCCGATGTGCTCGTCGCTGTCGCGCCGCACCTACCCGGCTGGGCCGCCTATCATCGCGCGTTCCTTGAACGGTGGGGTCCGGGCGCGACCGTGCCCCTGCGCGACGTCCTGGCCGTCCTCGGGTTCCCCGCCGGGTACCGGGGCTCGCCTCGCCGCGACCCGGCAGCGTTCACCGCCCGCGACCGGTTACTTTCGACGCTCGCCCAGCAGTCCGCGCTAGACCCGTCTTCCGCACGTGCACCCTATGGGCTGACAGTGTGATCTTTTGTTTGTCTGCCGCTCGCCTCATTGGCGTCCAGAGGGCGCGATCTGACAGAATTCAACTCGACCAGTCGCAGTGGGTGTAGACCATCGACGCGAGTCCGCCATCATGATCGAAAATGGCGTCGATCGGAGCATCGAAATCCGATGTGCGGAAGACGGGAGACAACGGAGCTGAAGTTCACTGCCCACGAAAGCGGGAACCCTCCAGTTTTCGGCACCCGCAACCCGGCGTCGTTCGACGCGATCCTCGCCGACACCGGTATCGAGGTCGTGCCCACCGGCGTCCGGATGCCGCGCATGAACGCAATCATGGAACGGTGGATCCCGAGCTGTCGCCACGACCTGCTGGACCGCACGGTGATCGGGAACCAGGCACACCTGCTGCACGCGCTGCACCCGTACGAGCAGCATCACACCGCGCACCGACCCCACCGGGGCATCGCGAACGCCAGACCCCTGCACCCACTACCGGAACCGATCACCCATCTGGCCACGGTCACGCACCTCGACATCCGTAGACGTGACCGCCTCGGCGGCATCATCCACGAGTATGAAAATGCCGCCTAACCTGCACGGACATGGTTTTCGGCACCCGCAGGGTCCGCGAGCAGGTGGTTTCCTGGGAGTGTGGGTGAAACGAACAGGCGCCCTTTGAACCGCGATGATACGGCGTGCCTGACGGTTCTCCATCATGAATCCGTACGTCGGGCATAGAGGAACCGCATGAAATAAAGGTCGAGCGGCGACCAGGTACGCTGGTCGGAGGCACGATCCAACGCCGGGCCGGATAGTGGCTCCAGCCAGCCTTTAGATGAGCGGAAACCCTGAAGGGCGAAGATTTCGAAATTGGCCTGGAGCAGCATGTCGAGAATGGCGCGGTGATCGTATTTGACCAGCAGGTCTCGAGTGTGTAGCTCGAGGAAAACGTGTCTGACGGAACCGCGGAGCGTCTTCTTCATTCCACCCAGAACCATGCCCTCGCCGCCGTGGACGTCAATCTTGACGACTGTAGGGAAGATGCTAGTCTCGCGGCACCATGCATCAAAGGTGATCCCGCGTACTTCGTGGGTTCGGTCGACCGCACGCGGGGACAGACGGGTGCGCAGCGAATAAGAGAGAGTAGTGGCGAGGAACGAGGCCAGCCCCACCCGCGACTGCGACGGGGAAGCGACGACCGGTACCACCGGACCAGCGGGTGGGGTTGCGTCCAGAATCGCGGCTCGCAGCGCATGCAGGTATCCCCGGCGCTTGTCGGCCGGAGAAAATGGCACGATCGTCTTCGTCGAAAAGTCAAAGATTCCCTCTTCGTCAACAAGCGCGACCTCCTCGACCCGCACGCCGCCTAGCCCATTCGCGGCCAGGTTGCGCCGGATGACGGCGGTATAACTTGGCTCAGGTTCGAACGCGATGACGGTCGCCGTCGGAGCGTGCCTCGCCGCCCATACGGACAGATATCCGTAGAGGGCACCGACATCGGCAAAGATCGCCCCGGGCTCTCTCAGCAGGGGGGCCAGCAACGCGAGCACGAGAGGTTCGTACGCGTTGCCGGGCAATGTGTCGCGAAGAGTGCTCAGGTCGGGGTCATCAAGAACGAACGCGGTTCCCTCGGCATCGTAGACCTTCAATGCTGCTTCCTTTCGCTAACCGGGGCGACCGCTCAGTATGCGCCGAGCTAGAACAAGGGCTTGACGCCAAGAAATCCTTCGAACGCTAGATACTTGTAGATCGGCCACGAGTCGATGAATCCGGCGGTGTTCAGCAGCTGGAGGTTCAGTGCAGTCGTCAACGGCTCTAGCACCCCTCGAAGACAGTGGGACTTCTTAAGAATTTCGTCGGCGCTGAAGCCGGCCTGCAGTTTGAAGTCCTCGTACATTTGGTTGAGCAGGTCCTGTAGTCTGGCGTCGGGAGTGCGAGTCTTCTCGAAGAGCACGAGGGCACCACCGGGCCGCATCTCCGTACAAATCCTCTGGAGTAGGGCCAGCCGGTGGTCGGGGGGGAAGAATTGGAGGGTATAATACATTACCACGAAACTGCTGCCGGTGAAGTCTATGCGCTGCGCGTCGGCGAGCTCGATGTTTACGGATGATAATCCGGAGCATCGCTTCCGCGCCTGGTCGACCATTCGTGGCTCGATATCGACGCCGTGAAACGTTGCATTGGTCGAGGCATGTCGCTCGGCGAGCAGCCGGGTCAAGGTAGCCGTAGAGCAACCGACTTCGATCACCCGGCTCCCCTCCCACACGAAGAAGTCGCTCAACTGAGCGATGATGTTGTGGCCTTCGCGGTACCCTGGCACACTCCGGTGAACGTGCTCGTCGAAGTCGTCAACTGTCTCACCGCCGAAGCTCCACCGCAAGCGGGAGAGGAAGGGGCCGTCTACGACTGTGGAAGCGGTCACGGTCATACTTGTCGCACCTACTCGTCAGAAACAGGACCGCTCGACGGACGGAGCGGCATCTCCACAGCGAGTGATGCCGCCCAAGCGCTGCGGTCGACCTATCCACACATATGAAACAGATTCATGACAACGAACAGCTCCGATATCGAAGACTCACAGGCCCGCGGCGGCAAATTTCTCGCTCGCACCCGGCACGTCGAGTACACCGGTGTTACGGAAGAGGTTCAGAGTGTAACGCCCCCACTCTCGGATCCTGGTGTCGATCATCTCTGTCCAGTATTTCTCGGCCAACACCTCCTCTGCATCGGTAGAAGAGAGTCCGGCGGTCAGCAGGACGTGAGCCGCGTGCGCGAGGTCGGGTTCGAGACAGCCGCGCAAAGCGTAGGGAAGATAGTGAGCGACCTTGGTTCGCGTCTGGCCGTCGAGCTGCCGCCAGATCTCGGGAAAGACACGCGAGAAATACGCATGATGACGGCGCTCGTCCGCAGCGTGATCGGCCACCACGGCGCGAACCACGCTGTGGACGGTGGGATCACGGGGTAAAATGTCAAGGATGGAAGAAAGCGCAGTTTCAAAGACAACGGCCTGCATCAGCTGGCCTAGGTGCTCGTGGCCAGGCAAAATGACGCGCATCGGACCGTCGAGAGCCATGATGACCCTATCAAAAGAGTACCGGCACGGCTCGATGCCTGTCACTCGCGCTACTTGGTCGATCAGGTCAAGATTGGAAAGGGCATGGAACGCCTCGTCCGTGTAGATCTGGTAGGCATTGAGGCGGATCGGCCAGGAGCTGAGCGAACCGATCTCTATATGGCCGTTAGCAAGTAGCTCAAGGGCGCGATTTATTATCCGGCTCTCGACGTGAACAGTGAACTGTAAATATTGGTAAAGCCTCTGCGCGAGGAGAAACTCCCGCATCTGCGTACCGCGTTCCGCGACGGTGGGATGGTCCAGCTCCGGCATCTCACGCGCGGCGAAGAGCGCCTTTCCCGTTTCCTGCTCCTCGGCGAACTTACGTCGAGGACCACAACGAACCCTCGCGGCCTCATACCATCTGTCAAGAATCCTGTCAGCGGCCATAGCCCGTTCCTCTGAACTTCCCGCCGTGCTGCGCCCTGGTGGTCTTCGGATGGGCCAGAGAGAGATCCAGGCCAAGAACGGGTTTCACCCAAGCGTCACGCGGTGGTGATGAGACGCAATGCGAAATCAGCCGCAATCGCGTTCCAGCCCAGCGGGGTCCAGCTCCTGAAAGTGCTTGAGACAGCATCGACGACCTCCGTCCGCACTCTTGCCTGTCTCGCAGTCCCAAGAGGGGCATAACAGTAGGTATCCCGATCGCCAAATCTTTTTTCTCTTGGAGAGGGATGCGGCACTAGTTAGATCCCGTAGCCGGATGCGCGAATCATTGCTACCGGGGGCGCACGACCGGCAAGGTCGCTGAGAAGCTTTCGGTCTCCAGTCCGCCTCGTAGCGCTCGCCAGGTCCGGGCCATAGCATGTTCTTTCGCGCCTCCTGGATTCGCAAACATTCAGGGAGTACTCAGAGAGTGATGATATGTGACTGAAAGTGGCGAAAATGCGCCCTTGCTTGCTGTGATGCCCACATGGAGACGGCCACTTTGTCGCGATTGCCAGGTTTGTAATCGAAGATCGTAGATCTTACGTTTACTTGTGGCAACTGTGCGATGGCTTTCCGATTATCCTCTGAATGTTTACCTGGATTCGACTCCGATCAGCCGAGGGCTTGCTCGCTGGCCGGGCTGTGGCCAAGCGAACGCCGCCACTGAGCACTGCCTATTGTTTCGTCTGCGATCTTGCCCTGCTAGCCGACCTGAATCTGGATCTTTTGTGCGACAACCGTCGCCAGGGCCTGTGCGGAGGCAACGTCACACCCCGATGCGACCACGAGTGCCGCACGCTGGAAAGAGTCCCGGACCGGTTCAACTGGGTCCCCGGGTCTGACAAATACGTCGACGGCCAGGCAGTCAGGCATCGTACGCGCATCTTCCTCACCACTGACGCGTGTTACCACTCCGGATGGTGACAGGATGGCGAGTGATGCCGCGGCAGGTGCGGCGTCCGACACCGAAGGCACGCCGGACGCCATTCCGAGCAGATCATCCAACACCAGGCCAAAGAGCTCAAGGCCCGGACGATGATGGGCAACCATCGCATGAATCCAGTCACCGCCTGGCCGCGCGTGCATCTCACCCAGGACGATGCCGCCATCCGTCCAGAAGAACTCGACGTGGAAGAGAGAATGAGTAAGGTCTACACAAGCCACTGCGGCAGCTACCTGCTCATGGATACTCGCTGCCTCTGCTGGCGTGAACGGCGCCGGAAGGCTGTTGCTCACAGTCGCGAAGTAGGGTGGCTTGATGATCGACTTCACCGTGAGTGCGAGGATCATGGGTTCACCATTAACGATGATCCCCTCCGCACTGCAGGGCAGACCGTCGATGAAATCCTCGACGAGGATGCTCGGAGAGTGGGTGAACGCGTGCTGTACGGGTGCGGTGGCATCCTCTCCTGGGCGTACGAGGCAGACACCCTGGCTACCGAAGCTGTCCACGGGTTTGACGATCGCAGGACTGCCCCGGCCTCCGATGAATCTTTGCGCCTCGTCAGCCGAATCGAACAAGTGTAGTTCCGGCTGACTGAAACCATGTGCTGCAAGGTGTCGTCGACACCTGTCCTTCCGACGGATCCGAGCGATGCTTGCGGGACTGTTCCAGGGAAGCCCGACCTCTGCGGCAGCCGCCGCGGTCGCGAAGAGCGAGAACTCCCGAAACCCAAGGACCGCCCGGAGCTTCGTCTCTGCCTGGCGCTCTCGGGCGAGCCGACACGCTTGGGCCACGTTACGGTAGTCTACCGGCCAGACAGCCACGGGGTCTGGCTTCCCGAGCAGGCCGACCAGATTGGCCGGCTCGTCGGCTACTTCCACCGACAACTCGCGCCGGTCAGCCTCCTCCCGGAGCCGGGCCGACCAGTCGGCGACGTGGCTTTTGGCACCTCCGCCACCGAAGACGAGGACGGTGTCCCGGCTCATATCGCCTCGACGGTCGGGAGAGCTTTCTCGGCGGCCCGGTGAAGGAGATCCCGCAGCTCGTGCGGATCAGTAGCCCGTCCAATGAAGGATCCAAGAATCGGAGTGACGAAGTCGTCTGGCGGTTGTTTGACCTCGGTGCCCGGCGAGATCTCATAGGTGAAATGTTCGATACCCGGTGTGGCAAGCGCACCTCCCAGGTCACCAAAACCGACGAAGCGGCCAGCCTGTCGGCTTATGATCTGTATCGATCCCGCGAAGCTTTTGTTCGCGCCAGGCATCGGTTGGGCCTCCCTGGCGCCCGCGGACACGCGTATGACCTCACCCAGGAAGTCATAGCCCCAGCTCAGGGGGATCAAGTGAGAGGTGATGAAGTTCCCCCCGGTTCGAGCATTCATCTCCAATACCTTGAGAGCGCCGTCGGGTAGATGACGAAACTCAAGGTGGATTGCGCCGGACTTGAGTCCAAGAGCCCGCACGACTTCGCTGGCCATGAGTTCGACCTGGGCGAGCGTCGACGGGTCGAGTTGGGAGGGGTGGATCTGGAGATACTCCAAGTAGAACGGAGAGAGAGTCCACTTGTCCGTGACGGACGCCACTGGGACCCGTCCGTCAACAACAATCCCCTCGACGCTGTGCTCGGTTCCACCCAGCTGTTCCTCGAGTAACAGCTCCTGGGGATAGTAACGGAAGATCGGATCTGTCGCCTTCTGCGTGAACTCCATGAGTCGGTTAAATGCGGCGGTGAGCGTCGCCTGGTCGTCGACCTGGAAGATGCCTTTGCTTGACGAGGCGCCGGTCGGTTTGAGGATGGCCGGAAAACCAACCTCCTTCACCGCCGACGCGAGATCCGCCGAGGACCGGACGCGGTGGAAGCGCGGAATCAGGTGCGGCGCGGTATCCTTGAGTAGTTCGCGGGCTTGATACTTGTTTCGTGCCGCCGCCGCGGCCTCGGTCGAGTTGCCAGGAAGCCCCAAACCTTGCGCGATGTGGGCGACGGTCTCCACATCGCGATCACCCCAGGTAAGCACTCCGACCACCGATCTGCGAGCTGCTACGGCCTTGGCGGCGGCTAGCGCCGCGTCGTGATCGTATGTGTCCGTAATGACTGTGTCGGCGGCGAGCCCAGGAACAAGTGGGATGGGATGGTCCGCAAGCAGGACTACATCGAACCCCAGGCTGTTGGCGGCAAAGAAACAGGGTTGCGCCTCCAGCGTGGTACGACGAGTGTTGACAAAGAGAATGGCGTCCCGTTGTGACATTAATTGTCCTAGTCTGACAGCTTCCCCGAGGCCATGACTGGAAGACCGAATCATGCGACTACGTGGTTCGGTAGCTACGACGCCGTACCTGTGCTTCTTTGCCTGGCGGTAACTCACAGCTATCGGAGGCAACTCCCGGAAGAGCAGCCCCTAATGGGAGAACGAGAGCGAGCCGAAACACGAGTACCTAACAGCCACTCACGTCGAGTGTACACCTGGACTCGGGGTTCCGGCAAGTTTGAGTTGGGTACAATTCCCTTCAAGTGACTTGATCGTGATGTGATCAAGTCACTGTGCTGAGCGGCGCGAACTTGGAAGTTGTTCGGGGCGGTCTCAACCGGTCAGTGCACCACCCGCATCGTGCTGGAATCCACGGGGTCCGGCATGAAGCGGACACCCGGATGATGCACTGACCGGTTGAGACCACCGGTTTGAACATAGATGAACGCCGACGAGATCGACAAAATAAACGATCATAATCGCCGGACCTCGGCATCTCGTTGCGGGTCGCCGGGGTGGATGACCTGCCCCGTGATCCGCTCCCGAAGCCGGGCGGCCGGCACCTTGAGGAAGAAGTGCCGCACCGGGATCCCGTACGTGGCCAGCCCGCCGAAGATCTCCCGCGCGTATCCCGGATCGACCACGGTCATGGGCGCGATGATGAGCTGGCCGTGCTGCTGCGCCAGCACCCGCCCGGTCTCCACGACCAGGAGCCTCCAGACGGGCAGGTCCTGGAAGTCTCCTGACGGGGCCGGGGAGACCATGCCGCGCAGCATGAACCCGACCTCCTCCGGGTCGAACATCAGCGCGTCGGGGCACCGCCGCCTCAGCTCCTCGGCGAGCGTCGTCTTGCCCGCCCCGAACGACCCGTTAATCCAACAGATCACGCTTGCTCCCTGCACCCGGCGTAGAGCCTGCACATAGATACCAGAGTGTTCTCCCGCCCGACGACCAGGCGCGTAGGGATGATGGCCCTGACCGTCACTGTCAGACGGCTGCTACGGCAACGCGATGTCTGCCCGCATGTCGCCCCGGGCTGAGGAGACGTCGATGCCACCCGAGGTCGCCGCCGGCGTCCCGCGCTGGCCTGGCGTCCCGCCGCGATCCTGGCACGTGTGACCACGCTTGAGGGCGGCGCCTACGTGGTCGCCAACCCTCATCCCTGCGTGTTTGTCATCCGCCGCACGGGGCGACCACCTGGCCCTCGTCCAGATCACCGGCGAGACGGGGACTGAGCGACCTGGTACATCCCGCCCGTGACCGTCGTCGTCGCCGCGTTCTGCCCGGCGCCTGGGAGATTGTCCTATCGACCGATCACCTGCTGTTCCCCCGCGCGGCGATGACGAACAACTTTCATGATCACCGCGAACGGATGTGACAGGGCGCCTGTGTTCTCGCAGGTCATCGGCTTCGCGGGTGTCGATGAAAACGTTCGCGGTGGCGGGAATGACGCGCCTGCCTGCGTCGGCCATCCTGGTAGCGCATCGCGTACACGGAGCACGCCGGATTGTGACGGTCGCGTCGATCAGCGTCAGCGTGGAGGAAGATCCGACGGCGGCAGATCCCGCCGCCACCGGCGAGGAAGGAAACCAGGTCCCGTGACGCCCCGTCGGATTGGGCTGCTGCATCCGGGAAGCATGGGGGCGCGGATCGGCGAGATCCTGCGGGCTGGCGGGCACGAGGTGCTGTACTGCCCCGCTGGACGCAGCCCGCGGACGCTGCGACGGGCACAGGATGCCGGCCTCCGGCCGGTCGACTGCCTGGAAGACCTGTGTGAAGGCACCCAGATCCTGATGTCGTTGTGTCCGCCGGAGGCCGCGCTCGACGTGGCGCAGGCCGTGGCCGCGGCGGGGTTCACGGGCCTGTACATGGACGCCAATGCGGTCAACCCGGAACGTATGCGCGTCATCGGCGGGCTCGTGACCAAGGCGGGTGGCACCATCGTTGATGGCTGCCTCATCGGCCCGGTCCCGACGCGGCAGGAAACTACGCGCCTGTACCTGGCCGGGGATGCTCGCCTCACCGGCGAGATCTCCGCGCTGTTCAACGGATCGGCCGTGGAGGTTGTCGTCCTCGACGGCCAGGTGGGCGCGGCGTCCGCCTTGAAGATCGCCCACTCGTCGTTTGCGAAGACGTCGCGGGTTCTCGCCGCGCTCGCGCACGCACTCGCCGCCGAGTACGGCGTCGGGCAGGCGCTCACCGACGAGGCCCGTCGACGCAGCCGACCGGCGCTCGCCGAGCCTGATTTCTTCGCCACCGTCGCGGCCCGCGCCTGGCGGTGGGCGCCCGAACTCGCCCAGGCGGCCGAGAGCTACCGGACCGTCGGACTCCCCGACACGATGCTCCGCGGCGCGGAAGAACTCCTCCGCACCTGGAACGAGCACAAAGACATCGAGCACGCCCACATCGACCAGCTCCTCCGCGAGCTGCGAACTGACCAGCAGCACGGCACGTAAGCAACCGCCCACGTTCCGGGAGGCAGAAGCAGGGCTACGAGCGGTGCCGCTCTGTCCGAGGCGACACACGACAAAGGTCAAGATCAGGTGTTGATGGGGTCGGCCGAACGAATCAGCGGGTTCGAGTCGAAGAAAAGTGCCCCGCCGCTGCCGTTGCCGCAGGTCAGTGGCGCTGTACGGGCCCGAAGCGGATGTTCGTTTCCCGGGGAATGACGGGCGTGCGGCCGGTTGGGAAGCTGAGGGCGTTCAGCGTCGGCGCGGTCAGCTCGCCGTCACGATAGCGGCGGTCTGCTGGCCCGGTCGCCGAGGCGCCTACGTCGAGAAGGACCTGATGATCGCCTATTCTCCGTCCCTTCCCGCCGCCGATACCGAAGCGCAGCCGAGTGACGACGAGATCTGCACACGCGCGGACGAGCCTGTCGCATTCACCGACGGGCACCATTTCAGGCTAACGGCTCCGCTGGATCTGGAAGCGATCGCCGCCGCAGCGGCCGGCCCGTTGTCGGTGATTCTTCAGGTCACGAAGAAGTGTAATTTCGACTGCTCGTTCTGCTCCGAGACGTTGCAGGAACCCGACCCCACGCTGGCCGCGCTGGAGCGGATCCGGGACAACCTGGCCGGGGTGCCCCGGGTGTTCCTGTCCGGTGGCGAGCCGTTGCTGCGCCGGGACTTCGTGGACATCGTCGACTTGTTCGCCGGGACGGTCATCGGCGTGCCGACCAACGCGACCCGCGGCCTTCAGCACGCGGCGCGCCTGGCCGGCAAGAACGCGTTCG
>NZ_CAKJTR010000028.1:0-8288 GCF_917627355.1 Protofrankia sp. Cj3
AGCCACAGCGGCCGGCCGCCGGCCCGCGCTCGCGCCCGCTCGGCGAGTGTGAACAGCACGTCCAGCCCCCGGCCGTCGTACCGGCCGAAGACGCCGGCGTCGTGCAGCAGCAGCGGCGCGGGCTGCCCGCCCGGCCCGGTCCGGCCGGCGGGGGCGTCGACCATTTCGGTGAGTAGCGGCGCGGCGCGTTCCCAGGCGAGCCGCACGTACTCGGCGAGGTTCGCGGCGGCCCGGCTGCCGGGCTCGGCGGTGTCGGCGCGCAGGATCGTCGCCCACGTCGGCTTGGGCCGAGGGTCGACCTCGGCGTGCAGCGCGTCGAGGAACACGGCGGCGACATCGACCAGTTCGGCGGCGAACCGGTGCGGCTTCGCCAGCTCGGCGCGCGCCGTCAGGTAGTGGCTGCGCCGGACCGTGAGCGCCCGGAACCCGCCGGTCTCGCCGGCCGCGGCCAGGCGCTGCTCGGCGGTCGCGGCGGCGACCCGGTCGGGGCCGTCGTCGGTCAGCGCCGAGCGGCCGGTCCAGCCACCCAGGTCGGTGGGCTGGCGGACGACCGGTGTCGGCCGGGAGCCGAGGCCCATCGAGGAGAACAGGCCGTGCGGCGGCGCGTAGCCGCCGCGGGCGTGGTCCCAGTCGAGGGTGAACCCGGCGTCACGCAGCGGGTCGTCGAGCCGCGGATGCGGCGGCAGCTCGGTGTCCAGCCCCGGGAACCGGGCCAGCACCCGCTCGTGGATCGTGTCGACAAGCAGTAGAGGCCGTTCGGCGCGCTCGTCGGACCCGGCGGTCTGTACCGGGATGCCGCCAGGGCGGGCCGAGAGGACGCCGGCCTGGGAGAGCCGCAGCGCCCGGACGAGATCCAGGGCGCGCGGGTAGATCTCCAGGCGGGCGTTGGTCGCGGCGGCGCGGGACGCGGCAGCGGCCAGCCGGACGAGGCGCGGCGCGTCGAGCGCCGGCATCCCGTCCGGGCTGTCCGCGGCGAGCTCGCGCAGCACGGTCGCCGGGCTGGGGAGTTCCTCGGCCCTCGCCAGCCGGTCGGCGACCTTGCCGAGCGCCACCGCGTAGTCGAACAGCGCCGGCGCGGATGGGGTGGCCGGGCCGTCGGCCTCGGTCACCTCCAAGGCGACCAGCATCCGCTCGTAGTACTTCCGCCGGGCGATCCGCGGCTCGGAGTCCAGGTCGACGGTCTCCAGCGCGGCCCGGACGACCGCAGCCGCCCGCGCCCGCGGCGCGCTCGTCCCCGGGGCGCTGCCCCGGCGGGCGAGCACCGCGGTGACCAGCTCGTCGAAACCCATCACCCGGCCGGCGTCGGCGAGGATCTCGACCAGCTCGTCGTGCACCGAACGGACGGCGGCGTCGGCGTGCCAGGCCTTGCGCCGCGCGATCAGCACCTGGGCGATCCGGCCCGGCGTCACCCCGACCCGCCCAGCGACCAGTTGCTGTCCCGGCCAGAGCGGCAGGTCCGGCAGCGTGCCGGCGGCGTCTGGCAGGCCGAGCAGCAGGCGGGTCGCGTCGGCTTCGGTGATGGCCCGCGTAGAACGGGGCAGTAGCCGGTCGGCCACCGCCTCGACCGGCATCCGGGCGTAATCCGTCGCCGTCGCCGTCGCCGTCGTGGGCTGGGCCGTCGGTGGCGCGTCCGCCGGCGGGCTCTGCGGAGCCGGAGTGAGCGCGCGGCGCCACTGCCGGATCCGGGTCTGTAGTTCCTGGCGGGTCTTACCGGCCAGGCCGGGCAGGCTGATGATGTCCTTCGAGCCGAGGTCGAGCAGGTCGCCGACGGTCGTCGCGTCGAGCCGGTGCGCCGCCGAGACCGCGCGCGGTGACAGGCCGGCCTGCTCGAGCGGCGTGTCCTCGGCCGCCTGGGCCGCGGCCTGGTCCGGGGTCAGCGGCTGCTTGCCGGCGGCCGGGTGGACGCTCGGCACCGGCGGCGTCGAGTCGGCGGCGCGGAAGACGGCGAGCCAGGCGTCGCGCATGTCCTTCAGCGAGCCGAACCGCTTTCCCGCGTCCCGGTCGAGCGCGCGCAGGAAGAAAGAAGAGAGACCGGCTCGGATCGCCGGGTCGAACGCCTCGGTCGCCACCGTCGGCGGGCCCTCGGTGAACCGCGCCTCGGTGGAGCCGTCGCCCCACAGGGGCAGCTCGCCGGAGGCCATCTCGTGCAGCGTGACCGCCAGGGCGTACCGCTCGGCCTGGTCGTCGTAGGTGGTGCGGGTGCCGGCGCCGAGGAACGGGTCCAGGTAGCGGGGAGTGCCGGCGGCCGTGTCGCGCACGGAGTGGTTGGCCAGCGAGAAGTCGATAAGCACCAGCTGCCAGGTCCGGTTGGGCCGGCGGCGCAGGACGATGTTGTCGGGCTTGAGGTCGCGGTGCGCGACGCCCTCGCCGTCGAGGTAGTCGACGGCGACGAACAGGTCGCCTGCGAAGATCTCCAGTTCGTCGACCGAGAGCCGGCCCTCGCGCAGCTTGCGGGCCATGGTCTGCTCGCCCGCGTGGTCGAGGACGAGCACGGTGCGCCCGCCGATGACGAGGGTGTCCTGCCGGGCCAGCCGGATCACCCGCGAGTCGCCGAGGCGGCCCAGCACGTCTGCCTCGTGCTGGAGCCGCGCGGCCCGCTCGTCGGAGAGCGCGACCTTCAGGACCTCGTCGCGGTTCGTCTTCTCGTTGTGCGCGAGGAACGCGCGGCTCGTCGAGCCGGTACCCAGCCGGCTCCTGATCCGCCACTCCCCGCCGACGAGGTCACCGCGCTCGGCCTCCAACGGGTCCAGTTCCGGTGCGGGCTCCTCGGGCAGGTCGACCGTCGGGGTGGTCGCGCTCTCCGGTGCCGCGACGGGCGGCGCCGTGAACTCCCCGACGACGAGCTCCAGCCAGTCGAGGAACTCGCCGACGGTGGCGAAGCGCTCCTCCGGCTTCGCTCGGGTGGCCAGCGCGACCAGGTCGTTCGCCGTCTCGGACAGCGAGTCGACGACCGCGGACGGGTGCAGCCCGCCGGCCTCGGCGAGCCGCGCCTTCAGCATGTTGCGGGTCAGCGCGGGGGCCTCACCGGTCAGGATCAGGTAGGCGAGCGCGCCCAGGCCGAAGACGTCGATGCCGACCGGGTCCGGGTACGGGGCGTCGACCTCGGGGGCGAGGTAGCTCTCCGCGGCCCGTTCCAGCTGCGGCAGGTACCGGTGCGCGGGCTCGATGGCGAGCGCGACCGAGGTCTTCGTCATCGAGCCGGTCAGCTGCCCCGTCGACGCGTCGATGTCGCGGGCCGCTGCCTGCCAGTCGCTGATGACCAGCCGGGGGGAGAGCCAGCGCCGCTCGCTCTCCGCCTGGTCGTCGCCGCGGCGGGTGGACGGCATGACGAGGACGCTGCGGGCCGCGAGCGCCCGGTGGTAGAGGTGGCGGCCGTGCGCGTAGTCGAGCGTCTCGGCAACCTCGCGGATCATGCGCAGCCGGGTGCTGGCGTCGAGCCGGTCGCCGTACCGGGCGAGGTAGTGGTCGAGGCGCATCTCGTCGGGGTGGTGGCGGAAGATCAGCGCCGGGCCGGCCTCATGCTGCTCCAGGCCGTCGACCTGGACGATGCCCTGGTGATCGATCCCGTTGAGGACGAGGAACTCACGCTTGGCTGCCGCCTCCCGGGTGCGGCGCTCGGCCTCGCCCGCTCCCGTCTCCACCAGGTAGATCCGCACGCGGCGGCGCGCGGAGGCCATCTGGGTGTGCCGGGCGTGGTAGTCCTGCCACGTCGGGCCGGACTCGAAGGCCGGGAACTCCAGCTCCCACGCGCCGACACGCCGGTGGCGCCCGCTGCGCGCGATCCCGGCGGCCGGGAGCAGCGTCGCGAGCCGCCTGGACGTCTCCGGGCTGATCCGGTGGCGTTCGTCGCGCAGCGGCGCGTCCAGCAGGCCCGACCAGATCGGCGGGAGCGCGCCCGCGGTGCCCGCCCGCACCGGGGCGTCGCCGGTGACGGGCTCCGGACCGAAGATCCCGTGCAGCTGGAAGTCCGGCAGCTCGACCTTCACCATCCTGTTCGAGAGGAAGACCGCCGGCTGGAAGAACGGCATCCGCGGCTTGCCGAGTCCCTGCGCGCGGGCCGCGGTCTCCAGGAGGTGCTTGAGCTCCTTGGACTTCTGGTTCGCGAGGATCAGCGGGTTGTCGAAGATCAGGTCGCCGCCGGACGGCCGGTGCTGGACCCAGTTCGACCCGGAGGCCGTCAGCCGGCCCGCCCAGCTCTTGATCTCGATGAGGTACACCCCGCCGCGGGCGACAACGAGCAGGTCGACCTCGCGCAGGTGCCCGGTCGACGCGACGAAGGTGAAGTTCGACCAGGCCCGGTACGGCTCCGCGTCCGGCAGCAGCCGTTGAACATGTTCCAGCGCCTCCCGCTCATGCGGGAACTGCGACGCCGTGACCGTCGTCCAACGCCTGTCCTGCACCCCGTCTCCCCACTGCTCTCGCCGCCAAGTTCAGCCAAGTTCAGACGATGACCCCCATTGCCCCAGGTGTCGATTCTCTTCAGATCATCCAGGACCGGGTACTTCTCGCTCGGTTGTTTCGAGATCCCCGTCAGCTCCTCCTTGCTCCTCTTGAGCACCTCGCCGGTGAATCGCGCCCAGGTGCGATTCCGGCCGTCGTCGACCGCGTAGGCCCATTCCCAGCCAGCCAGCCAGCCGTCTCCGTCGAGCCCAGAGCGAGGCTGGGCGGGAACATCCCCGCTGTCACCTGATGGTCACCAGCCGCTGGAGTATCTCCACGCTCCGCGCTGTCGATCGAACTGTATCGACTCGATCACGTGGTACTGCGGTGGGCCTCTGCTGCCTGTCCGGGTACAATCCGGCGCCGTGCCTGTGTCTCGTAAGCGGAAGAAGAAGTCGCGCTCCGGCCGGCGTTCTTCGGGCCGGCCCGAGGTAGCGGCCCCCAGCAGAACAGCGCCGGCCAACCCGTTGCGGGAGCTGTTCGAGCACCGTCGCCAGCTCGACGAGCACCGCACCGCGCTGGCCGCGGACTCCGCCGGACCAATGGTCGATGCGTTGATCACGGCCGCTCCTGGCTGCTCCGACGACGAGCTCGAAGATGGCTTCTGCGCCCGCTTCGGCGCGGCGATGACCCAGTACGAGGGCGGTGAGCTGGAGGACATGGTCAGCCCGGACGACTTCGTCCGAGCCGTGCTGTCCGCGCTCGACGAGCGGCTGCGCGAGCCGGAGGATTCCGGCAGTGACGTCGCGGCGGCGCAAAGGCTGCTGGCCGTCGTCGCCGGTGTGCTGCCGGAGCCGCTGAGTGCCTCCGCGTGGGATCTGGTCGCCGAGCACCTGGACGACGCCGCGGCACAGCGGGCCACCCGCGGGCGTGCCGTGACCGGCCCAGCCCAGTGGGCGCGGAACAGCTATGGCACCCGCTGGGCCGTGGTTGCTCCCTTCACCTGCGCGGAGGGCTCGCGGCGGTGGTACCTGTGGGACGTGGACACCTGCGGATACGAGATCGTCACCGTGCACAGCGGCTTCTACCCTTCCGCCGAGACCGCACTGGCCGAATGGCAGCAGGCTGTCGGCCCCTCCGCAGCCGAGGCCGCCCTGGCCCCGGC
Organism: Protofrankia sp. Cj3; assembly: GCF_917627355.1. Taxonomy (NCBI): domain Bacteria; kingdom Bacillati; phylum Actinomycetota; class Actinomycetes; order Frankiales; family Frankiaceae; genus Protofrankia; species Protofrankia sp. Cj3. The sequence continues at coordinate 5,546 of NZ_CAKJTR010000028.1, forward strand.
GGACGACACCGAGACGCTCGACGCGCTTGTGCCCGGTGAGGTGGAAAGCATCCGGTTTGGCGGAGAAGACCAGGCTCAGTACGCCGAGTTCTTGCGCAGCCGCCGGCTCGGCCGCACCGTCCGGCAAGCGGCCGGCCGGGCCCGCGGGCGCACGCTCCCACGGCTGAGCGTGGAGACCGCGGCCGAACGGTTCGCCCGTCAGCTGCGGCGGATCGGCCACCAGGACAGGCCGGCCGGCGACGAATCCGACCAGGGTCCCGCCGGTGCCGGTGACCTCGCCGCGGAGATGGCCGAGTCCTGGTCCCCGCGCGGGCACCCCAGCCTGTACCCGTACTGCTCGCCGCACAAGGTCGACGCGGCGGTATCGCACCTGCGCGACTTCTACCAGGACGACTTCGCCACCCAGCTGATCGCGGTACTGCCCGAGTGGATCCGCTTCCTCGCCGAACACACCGGCATGGCAGCCGACCTGACCGACCGCTGCCTCGCCTACGCCTCGGGCGAATCCCGGTTCCCTGGCCCGCGCGACGAACACGGACAGTCCAGCATCATGGCCCGCGTAGCTGAATGACCGCACGCGCAGTACCACAACCCGGTGATGCCGCGCCGGCCCTTGCCGAACCGGAACGGCCGTACCGGCATCACAGTCTCGAACCGCGTCCCCGCCCATGCCCCGGAGCCTCATCGTGAAGGCCCGGCTCCGAGATCCGTCGGCGCCGCGGCAGCAGTCACCGGCTCTGCCCGGCGTGTCCTTCTCCAGGGTCCTCGGTCTGTCGGCAGGTCCACCTTATGATCACCAAAGCTGCGCATTTCCCGGACCTGATCCAGCCCGCGCCTGAAGACCGCCCGGTTCAGCGCGCTCTGGCCGGGGATTATCACCACAGCTGGGAACATTCAGCAGGGCCGCTCCGGCGGCTTGTGGACGGTCGCTGACCGGCTCCGGACCGGCGTCGTGTCCCGGTAGCGGTCGCGGAACGCCTCGGAGGCGGCAGGACCGGCGGTAAACACGAAGTCCTCGCCGTCAACCCGGCGGCCGGTCGTGCGGTCGACCATGATCGGGTCGGTCTCCTCGCCCGTCTGCGCGTCAACCAGGACCATGCTGCGCTGCTCGGCGTCGAGCCGCGAGTTTCCCCACGCGGCCAGCGCGACGAGCACCGGACGCAGCGAACGCCCCAGGTCGGTGAGGACATATTCGTAGCGGGCCGGGCTGGTCTGGTAGGGCCGCCGCTCCAGCAGCCCGTCAGCGACCAGGGTTTTCAGCCGGGCGGTCAGCATGCTCGTGGAGATCCCGAGGTTGGCCTGGAACTGGTCGAAGCGGGTGTAGCCGTCAAAGGCGTCGTGCAGCAGCAGCACCGTCCACCACTCGCCGACGATCCCCGCGGCCCGTGACAGCGGGCATTCCCGGTCTTCCAGCCTGATCCGTGCGGGCACGCGCGCGACACCCCTTCCATTACTGCTAAGTTAGAAGTCACTGGCTTCTAAAACAGAAGTCTACCGGTCGCGGTCGCCACCGGCACCAGCCTCGGTCGGCGACCGTGTTGAGAGGAGCGAGACGACGTGACGATCAGCGACGGTCTGGGTGGCCGCAAGGCACTGGTCACCGGCGGCACCAAGGGCACCGGAGCCGCCATCGCGACCAGGCTGCGAGAGGCCGGCGCCACCGTCCTGGCGACCGCCCGGTCGATGCCCGAGGGCTACGACTGCCCGGGGCTGTTCGTCGCGGCCGATCTGAGCACACCCGGCGGCGCCGTGGCTGTGATCGAACGGGTCCGGGACCTGTGGGGCCGGCTGGACATCCTGGTGCATACCCTCGGCGGCTCCCAGGCCCCGTCCGGCGGGTATACCGCGGTGAGTGAGATCGACTGGGCGTTCGAGCTGAACCTGAACCTGCTCGCCGCGGTGCGCCTGGATCGCGGCCTGCTACCCGCCATGACCGCCCAGGGCGCGGGTGTCGTGGTCCATGTGACCTCGATCCAGGCACGGATGCCCCTGTTCGACGCCACTCTGGCCTACGCCGCGGCCAAGGCGGCATTGACCACCTACAGCAAGGGCCTGGCCAACGAGCTGGGCCCACGAGGGGTACGGGTCAACACGGTCGCTCCAGGCTGGATCGACACCGAGGCATCCCAAGCCCTCGTCGCCCGCATCGCAGCGGGGCAGCGGATCAGCGAAGCCGCAGCCCGCCAGCAGATCCTCGACGGGCTCGGTGGCATCCCGATCGGCCGGCCCGCGCGGCCGGTCGAGGTCGCCGAACTGGTCGCCTTCCTCGTCTGCGATCGTGCCGCGTCGATCAACGGTGCCGAGTTCGTCATCGACGGCGGCACCGTCCCCACCACCTGACCCGGCCGCGCGAACGACAGACGAGGCAGGAGCAACGATGCCCACCATCGACATACCCGGGCCGATCCGCCGCTACTTCGAGCTTGCCGCCCACCCTGACCAGGCCGCCTACGTCGATCAGTTCGCCGCCGACGCTCTGGTCGAAGACGAGGGCAGGAACTATCAGGGGATCGACGCAATCCGTTCCTGGCGCGGTGAGGTCCCCCTCGTGACCTACACGATCAAGAGTATGCGGCGCAACGGCCAGGACGCACGGGTCGAGATTGCCGGCGATTTCCCCGGCAGTCCCGTCGAGCTGGCCTTCCACTTCGAGTTCGACCCAGCCGGGAAGCTCCAGCTCCTCACCATCCGTCCCTGACCGGCAGCCGCTTAGAGCGCCCGGCAATAGGGGTGTGGATCGAGG
>NZ_CAKJTR010000028.1:8625-14579 GCF_917627355.1 Protofrankia sp. Cj3
CGTGCCCTGGCCCCGTGACGCCGCTCCCCTATTGCCGGGCGCTCTTAACCTCGGACGCTTGGGAGCACGGCTCAGCCCGTCACTGGAAAACCCGGCGTGACGCGGGCGGGCCTGCGCTTACCGGGGCATTGCCTACCGAGGCATGGAGCGGTGCGCGCCGCGACCACCAGCCCCACGGCACATCCGAGCGGGACCGTGGTCACCTGCGCAAGCCCCATCCCGCTCGGTGCATGTCGATCTCGAAGTCTGCCGGCCGCGGACGGCGCTGGGTGCCCGGCAAGCGGCGGTTCACGTCGTCGAGCGGTCGCCAGCGGGTGCCGGCGGCGGGACGCGGGGAGGGGCGGAGCCGGGTGCGAGCAGCTCGGTGCGCAGCTCGTGGGCGCCGTCGATACGGCTGGCCTCGTAGTAGACCCGGTAGGCACCATCCGGTAGCTCCACGACGCTCACGTAGCGCAGTGCCCCGTCTCCGTCCGGTGAGACGGCGTGGGGGGCCGCGCCGACAGCGTCGAACCGCGTGGGGGCCCCGTCCCGGGAGACGACGGCGGTGGCAAGCCCGGTGCGCTCGTACCAGTTCTCCGCGGCGCTCGCGCGTCCGTCGTAGAAGGCGACCGTGGCCGGCCCGATGGTGAGCACGTCGGTGATGCGGACGCCGCGGGCGTCCCAGTGTCCTGGACGTGGCGCGAGCGCGACGCCGCGCCACGTCCAGGTGACGCCGTCGTCGCTGGTGGCATGACGGCTGTCCATCCGGTCCGTGGCCGCCGGGTCGTCGAGCGGGTGGCAGGACGCCCACAGGTGCCAGCGCCCGGCCTGCCAGCGCACAACGGGGTCCTTGACGGCCATCGAGGCGTCGCCCGGCAGCGCGGTGCGCCGCGCGCTGGGCTCGAACCTGTCGGGAAAGTCCGCCTCGAGCAGGTCGACCCACCAGTGCGGGCTGCCCGGCGTCGCGCAGCTCACGTAGAGGCGCCAGCGTCGGTCGGGGGTGCGGACCAGCGCGGGCCGTTCCAGGGACTCGGCACCGAACGGCTTACGGCCGATCCGCGCGATCTCGGTGAACCGTTCCCCGTCGACGGAACTGGCGATCACTACGGCGTAGCCGCGGCCGTCGCCGACCGGACGGCGCAGGCGGTAGGCGAGGTAGTAGGTGCCGTCGACCAGCAGCGCGCTCGGCGCACCGGCCCAGTTGCCCGGGCCGTCGGCCTCCGGGACCGCCACCGTCACCGCGGCTTCGAGGCGGGGGAGCGGGATGGCCGGGGTGGGGCTGAGGGAGGACGCTGTGATCGACACCTGGAAAACTTTAGCGCCCCGGTGAACAACCTCGCCCCAGGTGGGGCCATTTGCCATATGTCCGGTGGTAAAGGTGCTGTTCTCGTATCCTGCGAGAACGGGCGGATCCGCCCGGCTGCACCGTCGTCGCGCTGCACCATCGTCGTGTCTGGAGTGTTTCGCCCGTGGCCTTGCCCAACTTTCTCGTGATCGGAGTGCCGAAGGCCGGGACGACGGCTCTGCACGCCGCCCTCAGCCGCCATCCCGCGCTGTTCCTGCCGTCGGTGAAGGAACCCAAGTTCTTCCTCTCCGAGGGCCCGCCGCCGGCTCGTGGCGGGCCCGGCGACGCACAGACCTATCAGGAGCACGTCTGGCGGCGGACCGACTACGAGGCGCTGTTCGACCCGGCGCCGCCCGGCGTGCTGTGCGGTGAGTCGACCCCGTTCTACCTGTACGACCTCGACGCGCAGAACCGGATCAAACGTCTGCTGCCGAAGGCGAAGCTGATCGTCCTGCTGCGTAACCCGGTCGATCGCGCACATTCGAACTGGACCCATCTGTGGGCCGCGGGCCTTGAGCCCGAACGCGACTTCGTGACGGCCTGCGCCCTGGAGGCTCAGCGCCGGGAGGCCGGCTGGGCGCAGTTCTGGCACTATGTCTCCCTTGGGCGGTACGGCGCCCAGCTGGCGCACCTGTTCGGCCTTTTCTCCCGGGAACAGGTCCTGGTGCTGCGTTACCGTGAGCTGCGCGATGCCCCGACCGCGACACTCGACACGGTGTGCGACTTCCTCGGCGTGACCACGGGGGCTCTTGGCGCGGTACCGTCCGAGAACGTCACGCCGTTCGTCGCTGACACGACGGTCAACGCTGCCCTGCGCGCGATCCTGCGGACGGGCGGCCAGATCGGCCACCACTTCCCGGCCCCGGTACGCCGGGCGGCCCATATCCCGTTCCTGGCCGCTCTGCAGCGGAAGAAGGGCGGCCGGCCGCCGCTCACCCCCGAACAGCGGGCGGCGGTGCTGCCGTACTTCATCGCGGACATCGCGCTCCTGGAGCAGGTCACAGGCCTTTCGTACGCGGACTGGCTCATCACGGGCCTGGAGCCCGACATCGTCGATGACGGCGCCTGACCACCTTGTCCCCAGGCCCACGGCGCGGATCTGGTCAAGAGCGCCCGGCAACAGGGCAGGGGACGCGGCGTCGCGGGGCTGGGGCTGGGGCTGGGGCACGCACCTCGCGTTATCGCTCTCCCCATCTATCGCCAGCCATCGCCGCGCGATGCGCGGGTACCCCGGCTCGTCGGTCGCCACGCACCACCGCTGATGACTCTCCGTGTCCATCGTGATGCATACACCCCAGTTTCATTCCTTGGTCCACACCCCTATTGCCGGTCGTTCTTATTGGGTTCATGGTGAGTGCGTACGCTGGGTCTGGAGCGTGCTGAGGATGGTGGTGGCAGTCCGCGGGCTCAGCACGTCCGGTTTATCGGCAGACCGCATGCACAAGGATTTTACGGCCGCATCTCGTGGACGCTGGGGACAAAATTCAGATCGCATTATGAAACAATTTTCGCTGCTTGCGCACTTTCGTCTTGATGGTCGGCCGCCGTCTGTGTCGCCCACCACTTGGCCAGCGTCTCGAACCTTTTCCAGGTGATGGAACCCGGCGGGGCGGTGTAGGTGACGATTATCTGCTCGGGCGCGGAAAGAACCTGCAGGACCTGCCAGTCCACGATCAGTTCTCCGACGATCGGATGATTCATCCGTTTGTGGCCAGACGTCGTGGTCCGCACGTCGTGTTGGTTCCACCAGCGCCGAAAATCCGCGTCGAGCCTGGTCAGTTCCTCCACTAGGGCGTCGAGCCGAGGATCGTCCGGATAGAGTGTGACATCCATGCGGAGACGCGCGACAAAGCCGCTCGCCATATCCTCCCAGTTTGTGTAGAGCTGTCGCATGCGCGGTTCCAGGAACATCATGCGTGCCAGATTGCGGTGTTCGGGCTTGATTGTGGAGAAGTCAGTGAACAAAGCTGTTCCGAGGGCGTTCCAGGCGAGCACGTCCGTACGCCGGCCAAGAATGAACGCGGGAATATGATTTATGCTGTCCAGCAGGAGCTGCGTCTCAGGAGAAACCGCTTTCTCGCGTGACGCGGGCTTGTGGGCCGACGGCGTTCTCGCAATCGAGTACAGATATTCCCGTTCCGTCGGGCTCAACATCAACGCACGGGCGATGTTGGACAGTACGCTGTCGGACGCATGGATCATACGCCCCTGTTCCAGGCGTGTGTAGTAGTCGACGCTCACTCCGGCGAGCTGAGCGACCTCCTCCCGGCGTAGCCCGGGTACTCGTCGAAAGCGCATGGCGCTGGCCAGGCCCACGTCCTTCGGCGAGATCGCCGCACGCTTGGCCTTCAGGAACTGGCTGAGTGTCAAATGCCCCCGTGCTTGCACCGTCATAAGCGCGATTATGCGACACGGTCTGAGGTTCCTGGTGCTCGGAGTCCTAGGAAGTCGCGGCCCGGGAATAACTCACCCTGGAGGGCCCCCGGAGTTCGAGTCATAGTGAAGATCTATTTACTGTGCGTCGAGGAAGCAGGGAGGATCGTCCATGAGGTCGATCACGCAGGCCGAGGCCGCGGCCCGTGTCGAGGCGGGAATCGCCAAGTCGCGTGAGCTCGGTGCGGGTATGAACATCGCGATCGTGGACGCTGGTGGTCACCTCGTTCAGTTCGTGCGCATGGACGATGCGTGGCTTGACCCGATCAACATCGCACTGAAGAAAGCCAGGACAGCGGCTTACTTTCGAACGGCCCCCGACGCTGTCGGCGAGAGCTGCCAGCCGGATGGCACTGTCCACGGCATCGAGCGCGGCACGGCCGACTTGATCACTTTTGGCGGCGGGCTACCGATCCTTGATGGGGCCGGTATGGTCATCGGCGCCGTTGGTGTCTCCGGTGGCAACCTGGAGCAGGACTATGCTGTCGCCGAGGTGGTCATGAAAGGCTCGTCGCTCATTAGTTGATCAGTTTTCCCAGCTTGTTGTTCAGCTTGCTTGTTCCTCCCTGCTTGTGTGGTGGTGTCTGTTCGGGTATTCCGCCCGCTGAAACCAGGCCCAACGGTTGCGATGCGGATGAATGCCGTGCCGGGGCGGGTTGGGTGGCCAGTTGGGATGGGCCCGCCGGGGTGCAGCGGCTGCACACAGTGACTGGTACGGGCGGATGCGGTCGCGCCGTCCGCTGGACAGGCCGGTGAGCGGCCGGGGCCAATCCGCCCGGCAATGCCCGTGGTGCTATTCGGGGGTGCTGTTCGGGGTGCTGTGATAACTCGACCAGCGTGATGACCGGACCAGGAGCGCCCGACAGGGCGTCAGCGAGTGCGAACAGTACGTCATCTCACCTGCCTGGAGCGCCCAGTAACAGGGAAGTGGATCAAGAAGCGGGGTTGGGGTGCGTGCATCGCGAGGCGACGGAACCCGCTGGGCCGGACCAGGTGCTTGATGGGAGCACGACTGTCCGGCAGCTATGACTTCATGATTATTAACATCGATCATAGGTGTTGTTGGTGCGCCATGATTGCGCTGAGGCTGCCGCGAGCTCCAGTGGGCCGGATGGCTGTGACGTCGACGCGCTTCATGATTTGATCATGACTGGGCTCAACGGCACGATCCTGTCGTGGCTGCCGGTGGCGCTCAGGGACGCGGCGAATCCGTTACTGGCTGTGACATGGCCAGCCGGTATCTGGCCCGCCGACCAGCACGGCGGCCTTCTCCGTCGACACCCGGCACCTGCCGAGGACCCCGCCGGGTGCCGTACCGAGATCGACTGGCATCCGGGTTCACCAGGCTGGACGCTGCTTTGCTGAGCTGCGGCGACGCTGTTTCGACCGCCGGGTCCTCCGCCCGGTCGATGCGTTGGCCTGCCCACCCGAATATCATGATCATATTTTGGAGTGAGAAGGTCAAGCCCCTCGCGAGGACCAGAACCGCTGCCTGGATCAGGGCTGCCAGCAAACGCCAGCACGCCAGGAGCTCGGGTCCGGGACGCTGGCGGCCGTGACGGCCGTGGCTGGTGATGTGACCAGAGTGGCTATCGTGGACTATTTCTTCACAGTACGTTGCTGGTCAACCGTGAGAGGGGGAGCGTGACGATGGAGGAGCCGCCGGGTTGGGCCGCGGATGTCGATGTCAGCCGACCGAGCATAGCCAGGGCCTACGACTACGCTCTCGGTGGATCGCACAACTTCGCGGTCGACCGGGAGGCGCTCCGCCGGGCGCGGGAGGTGTTTCCGGATATTGACCTGGTCGCCAGGTCCAACCGGCTCTTCCTGCACCGGGCGGTACGTTTCCTTGCCGGGGAGGCGGGCATCACGCAGTTTTTGGATCTTGGGTCGGGTGTGCCGACGGTTGGCAACGTCCATGAGATCGTCCAACGGGTGAACCGGGACTGCAGAGTGGTCTATGTTGACATCGACCCGATCGCGGTCATCCACTCGAGCATGCTGCTTGCCGATGATCCGCGGGCCACCGTCGTGCAGGCCGACGTGCGCCGGCCGGAGTCGATTCTGACCTCCCGCGCTGTCACCGAATTTTTTGATCTTTCTCAGCCGGTTGCCGTCCTGATGGTGGCCATCCTGCATTACATCGGGGACAGCGACGACCCCGCCGGTATTGTCGATGCCTTCCGGCGGGCTACCG
>NZ_CAKJTR010000028.1:14961-38827 GCF_917627355.1 Protofrankia sp. Cj3
CCGAAGAGATCGAACAGCTCGAACAGCTCGAACAGCGGTCCCAGGCCGCCCGGACCGGCATCGTTGCCCGTCGTTGCCCGGACATCGCGGCGCTGCTCAAGGGATACGATCTTGTCGACCCCGGTCTTGTCCACGTGCCGATGTGGCGCCCGGACGGGGGAGACGGTACCGCGGATCCGTTCGCCGCGGCCCCGGAACGTTCGACACTTTTCGCGGCGGTGGGATGCCGGTAGCTCATATCCCGGCCCAGAAACGGCCGTACGAGGTGATTTTTGGCCATGTGAAAGGCTCTTGAGGAGTATGTGTGAGGCCATTACACCCGGCTGTCCGTCAGCGGGGCGTCGAACGCTTCGCGCTGGCGTGGGCGCGGGAACTCGTCGATGCGAGCTGTTTGACAATCAATGTGGTTGAGGTCGAGCAGCGGTTACGGGTACTGACCGGCCGGCTTGTCGACGCTCTACTCGCTGAAACGTTCGTGACAGCGCCCGCGGTCATCATCGGCGCCGCCATCATTGAGTACCGCTTTGGTGCGGGCGATGCGCTCGCCTGCAGCATCCGGGCCGTCGGGAACAGGCTGCTCGACGACCTGGAGCTCGATGCGGCAGACGGGTACGCGGCCCGGCTGGTGGCTCTTCAGGCAGGTTTGGCGGACGGGTACACGCAGGCTCTCCGGGAACAGATTCTCGCTGCTCAGGATTCGATCCACCAGGCGGCGCTGTACGCGAGCGATGCCCGGTTCCGGCTGGTCTTTGCCGGCTCCGCGATCGGGATCGCGATCAGCGACGCTGACGGGTCGGTGATTGAGGCCAACGGGGCACTGCTGGAGCTGCTCGGGGTCGGTCCGGCGCAGATACACGGCCGGCGGATCGACGAGTTCGCTCACCCCGAGGATGCCGGGGAGGTACGGGCGGCCTATGGGCACCAACGTGGTGCAGGCCCTGAACGCATCCGGCTGGAGAAGCGGTTCACCGGTGCGGGCGGTGCGGTGGTGTGGGCGGACCTGACCATTTCGTGTCTGCGTGACGACGACGGCCGTTGCCGCGTCCAGTTGTCCATGGTCGTGGACATCACTGAGCGGCACCGGTTGCAGACCCAGTTGCGTTCACAGGCCTTTCATGACCCACTCACCGGCCTGCCGAATCGCGCGTTGCTGCTGGAACGGCTCAGTGACCTCATGGTCGCCGGTTCCGATGACCGGGTCGGAGTGTGTTTCATCGATCTCGATGGCTTCAAGACTGTCAACGACAGCCTCGGCCATGATGTGGGTGACCGGCTGCTCGTTGCGCTCGCGGATCGGCTCAGTAGCACGCTGCCACCGACGCATCTGTTCGCCCGTATGGGTGGTGATGAGTTCGTCGTCGTGGTAGCCGGTTCCACCGGGTCCGCCGATGTGATCGCTGTCGCCGAGCAGGTACTGGCGGAGCTGGCCAGACCGCTACAGGTCGACGGCCACCTGTTGTCGGTCAGCGCGAGCATAGGTGTTGTTGAACGCCCGGTCGCCGACGGTGACCCCCGTGACCTGTTACGGGCCGCGGATATCACGCTGTATCGGGCCAAGTCCGACGGCAAGGGCCGGTGGGCGCTGTTCGACGCCGAGCGCAACGCCCATGAGATCACCCGTCACACCCTTGCCACCATGCTGCCCGGTGCCTTCGAGCAGGACCAGTTCATTCTCGAGTACCAGCCGATCGTGGCACTCGCGGACGACAGCATGGCCGGTGTCGAAGCGTTGGTCCGTTGGCGGCATCCTCGTTTCGGCCTGCTGAGCCCCGGCCTTTTCGTCGATATCGCGGAGGAGACCGGCCTGATCGTGCCGCTCGGCGGACGACTGCTGTACCTGGCTTGTTTGCAGGCCAGGTCTTGGCAGGACCTCAGTCCCGCCCGCCCGTTCGTCAGCGTTAATCTCGCTGCCCGCCAGACCCGTGATCCCCAGCTGGTGGAGCAGGTCCAGCGTGTTCTCGGCGACACCGGGCTGTCCCCCGACCGGCTTCAACTGGAACTCACGGAGAGCGCGTTCATGGGTACGGCCGATGAACCGCTCCGTGCGCTGCGCGCCCTGGCTGACATGGGCGTACGGATCGCCATCGACGATTTCGGTACCGGCTATTCCAACCTTGCCTACTTACGGCGTCTGCCGGTGCACACCCTGAAACTTGCGGGACCCTTCGTTGAAGGCCTTCGATCCAGGCAGAAAGCTGACCCCGATGATGAGAAGATTGTGCAGGCCATGGTTGGGCTGGCGCACTCTCTGCGGCTGACAGTGACCGCTGAGGGAGTCGAAACCACAACACAGGCCGAACGGCTGCGAGCGGTCGACTGTGATACCGCGCAAGGTTACCTTTTCGCACGACCACTACCGCCCGAGGAGATCACTCACCGGCTCACCAGGCGATACCAGGAACGTACCAGTCCGAACAGGTGCGTTCCTGAACGCCCACGCTGGGAGCTGACCTGCGACAATACTCAGACAATCAGGTAGTTTACGGTCGCTGGGAGCGGTCGCCAGCGGATCAGCGGGCACGAACGATCAACGGTACCCGCTTGGGCTGGAGCATCGGCGATCGGCTTGGGCGTACCCGGTGGCCAGGGCTGGGGTGCAGCGTCCAGTGAGCCGTCACTGTTGCCAAAAAGATCATCATTTCTTCCCAGGCGAATGGCTCACCGATGCAGTTTCTGTTGCCCGCGCCGAACGGGAGAAAATATGTGCGCGGCAGTGCCGCCGCGGCGGCACCGCCCCACCGGTCTGGATCGAAGGTGCTGGGCGCGGCGTAGACGGCCGGATCGCGTTGTATGGTCCACACGGAGAACAGCACATGAGATCCCGGCGGAATCCGGTGTTCGCCGAGGGCGACTTCTGTCACAGTCCGTCTGGACAGCAGCCAGGCCGGGGGGTAAAGGCGCAGCGTCTCGGTCAGCACCTGGCGCAGGTAGCCCAGGTTGGCCAAGGTGCTGTGGTCGAGTGACCTGCCGGCCAGGGCTGCGTCCACCTCGTCGGCCAGTCTTCGCTGGATGTCCGGGTGCTGGCTGAGGAGGTGACAGGCCCAGCTCAGCACATCACGCACGGTTTCGACGCCACCCAGGAAAAGGGCCATCGCCTCGTCGCGGATCTGCTGATCGGACAGGCCGGGGCCATCGCCCTGCGCACGGGCGGATAACAGTATGGCCATCAGATTGCCGTCGGTGGCGCCACGCGCGCGGCACTGGGCGATGACATTCGTCAGTATGTCGTCGAGCCGATGCCGGGCGCGGTTGAAGCGGCGGTTGCCTGGGGTGGGCAGCTTCTCCAACCAGCCGATCGGGAAGGCGATGCGCCTGCTCACGCCCTTGAGCAGAACTGGCAGGGCCTCCTCCACCTGGACCGCGACGCTGTTACCGAGATCGGCGGAGAACAGGGCCCGGCATACCACGGCGACCGTGAAAGCATGGATCTCCTGGCCGAACTCGACCACCTGGCCGTCGCGCCACGCGGTGGCGCGTTGTTCGGCGCTCTCCTGCATCTGGTCCGCATAGGCGGCGATCTGCGCTGTGTGGAATGCCGGCTGCATCAACCGGCGGTGTGCCATGTGGGTCGGTTCGGTGGAGTTCAGCAGCCCGTTGCCGAGAAACGGCGCTGACTTCTCGTACCCGATGCCCTTGGCGAACTTGTGGACATCCCTGGTGAGAATCTGGTGCACCCAGGATGGCTCGTTGATGACATAGGCCACGGTCGGTCCGAGGCCGATGGTGACGATGTCACCCCTGCCGCGCAGGGACTCGAAGAAACCACGCGGTTCGGTCAGCATCCGGTGCATGTGCCCGAACAGTGGAAGGCGCCCGGGAGCCGCCGCGACGCCTGTGGGTGTGGCTGGCATTGATGTGCTCTCCCTTATATTTTGCGTCCGCAACGGGCGGTGGGCTCGGGATTGAAGCGGGTACCGTCATCGCTGACTTTGACGAATGACAAGCAGGCGTTCAGTTGACCGGAGTTCGTGGCCATGTCGAGGGGCGCGGGCAGCAGGCCGTTGGCGTTGTAGTCCCGGACCGCTCGAAGGCCGTGGATGAACTGTTGGCGGGTGGGGCAGATGCCGGCTTCCTGCAGCCCGCGGATCATCATATCCGCGGAGATCCAGCCAGACAACGCGCCGCCCTGGACCGGGGGCTGCAGCTGTGGGGCGTACATGTTCATGGCCCGAAGGAACTCCCAGTGTGCGGGGGTGTCCAGCTCGAACGGGGTGTACTCGAGGAAGTAGGAGGTTCCGGCGAGCTGCCGGCCGTACTTCTGCAGCAGGCTCTGGTCGTAGCCGGGTGAGAACGACAGGGTGACCTTCAGCGGTACGCCCGCGTTGCGGGCGCCGATGAGGGCCTGGTCGAGAGCGTCCGGGGCAGTCAGCGCGATCAAGGTGTCAGCACCGCTGGCCTTGATCTGGGCACCGAGGCTGGTCGGGCTGGCTGCAGGGCTGACGTCGGCGGAACCGGCGATCCGGACACCAGCGGTGCGCAGGCTCGTGCTCACGTTCTCCGCGATGGTGCGCATGGTCTCGGAGAACGCGGTCCGTAGGATGAACGCGGTCCGACCGCCCTGGGAAACAGCGTAGTCACCCCAGGTGGTGATGGATCCCGGGCTTGTGAAGCTCAGGTGGGTGAACATGTTGTCGTCGGCGCTCCACACCGGCTCCAGCGCGAGGCCGGTCACCGGAATGCCCTGCTCATGCAGGAACGGCGCGGACCCGGTCGCGGCCCCGGTGGTCTCGATGATCCCGAAGACCCCGTCGTCGTTGATCAGGGAACGGGCGCTGGCGAGGTTCGTGGCGGGATTGGAGGCGTCGTCCCGCCAGGTGTAGGACAGCGTCCGGCCGTTGACCCCGCCGTCCGCGTTGGCCGCGCTCAGCCGCGCGTCCACGCCGGCGCGGAAGGCGTGGAATCCGTCCGCCAGCGGGCCGGTGGCCGGGTAGAGAAAGCCTATTTTAACCTCTTTGTCGGTCACGCCGGGGACCGTGCAGTTCTGGCCTTCCGGGTTGCCGCTGATCGGCGAGGCTCCGCATGCGGCCACCGTCAGTGCGATTGTGGCACGTGCCACGGCGACAGCGATCCGCTGGACGGTTCGGCGCTGTCTGTCCATCTGGGACCTCCTACCAGGAGCACGTTCCGAAGAAGCCGTGCTTCCTGAACGGCGAAACTGCTGAAACTGATATTTACTATCCCGTACCTCTTCAAAAACCATAAAGGGGCTAAAAGGATTAAAAGTTTTAAAAAGCATGAGGTATGAGCCGGCTGTTTCGTGAACGGGCAGCTGAAAGGCCCGTTATTCGGCTGCCATGAAGTCCCGACGCCGTCGTTTGCTGTGCCGTCGCCCGTTTGGGATCATGGATGTGCTGGCGGGCCGGCGGCGCCGATACTGACGGGGTTGGATGCGCTGGAGGGCAGGTCGCCGGCTGGTTTTTTCCAGGTGCGGCGGAACTCTGGGGAAGCCGTCGGGGAGACCGTGGCCGTCTACCGCGGCACGCCCGGCGGACCACCAGCCGCGCTCGAGGGCGCGATCATTGTCCCGCGAGCGGCCGGGACTGTTGGGTGGCGACCGACGAGCCAGGGTACCCGTGCATCGCGCAGCGATGGACGGGAAGCGATGGACGGGGAGGGATGACGCGAGGTGCGTGCCCTGGCCCCGCGACGCCGCGTCCCCTATTGCCGGGCGCTCTGAATGTGACCGTGGGATCGCGCCGGGCTGGCGTGGGGCGTCCGCGGCGTGTGTTCAGCGCCCGAAACAGATGGTGCGTCCTGTTCGGACCTTGTCGGCCTTGTAGGTGACCTGATCGATGGAGACGCCCGCACGGTCGACGAGGAGGAGAGCGTCACCGCGGTTGCCGAGCTGGACCGCTCCCCGGGCTGCGACCTGGATGACGGCTCCGCCGACGAGGGTGCCGGTGAGGTCGTGCCGGCCGCCGGCCGAGTCGAGCAGGCCCCAGCCAGCCAGATCGATCGGGGATGCCGTCGTGTTGAGCAGGGTGACCAGCTCGTGCCCGCGGTCGGCGCCGACCGGGTCGGGCAGCGCGGCCACGATGAGCACGTCGCCTGCGGCGACGGTGTGTGGGTCGGTCGGTGCGCCGGGTGGCGTCGGGTCCGGGCCGATGATGAAGTCCTCGGGCCAGACGGTCAACTGGACGCGGTGTTCCTCGGCGTGGATGACATCGTGCAGGTTGCCCGACTCATGCCGGTCGAGCAGGAACAACGCGTCGTCCCGGTTGACCGTGTCGGTGCGCAGCCACGCGTCGAAGCCGTCGAAGCTGGTGAAGCCGGCCGCGAGGTAGGGCACGATCCGGCGGAACAGTTTGGGCCAGACCACCAGCTGTTGTAGGTCAGCGAGGTTGGCGATGGTGGCGGCGCCGTTGGGGTCGGCGGTGGCACGCGGCCACAGCCCGGCCGCGTCCCGGGCGGCGCGGGCCGCCCGGGATATCCCGGCCAGGTGGTTGCGCAGGGCTGCCGGCAGGGTGGCGTAGAAGGCCGGGTAGACGTGCCCGGTCGTTAGCAGAGCGGCGTTGACCGACTGGTCGATCAGGGCGTTGTCGGCGAACACCGACGCGCCATCCGGCCCGGGGTGCTCGCCCGGGTAGACGAACGCGATCAGGCGGCCGTTGCCGTCGATGCCGTTGGACAGCACATGGCCGCGCAGACTGTCCTGATCGGCCGACTGCACGTTGTTGGGCAGATCGGGGAAGAAGACGATGTTGGTGAAGCCCAGCAGACGCAACAGTTCGTCCCGGGCCGCGTTTGCGCCGGCCAGCTCCTGATGGGTCTCGCCGAAGTGGGTTTCCAGCGCGTCGATCGCTTCCAGCCGGACGGAGATACCATGGCCGTTGATGCCCGGCGGGCGACCGGACCGGCGTGGCAGCCTCTCAACCAGTGCGGGCGTGTCGGGGAGGAACTTGACCGTGTCGCCGTCCGGTTCCGGCCCTTGGCGCGGCCGGTCGGGATAGCGGATCACAAACCGCCCATGTAGCACCGTGTATGTCATGACCGTCCCCCGATCGCTCAGGACCCGCTGGCATCAGCCCATCCTGACGCGGAGCGTAACGTAGCCGCGTCTGATTCTCCCGAACCGAGACTGTCAACTTTCCGGTCGGGCAGCCTGGGCGCCAGCCGGCCATGAGCCCAGGTCGCCGGGCCTGAGCCGCCGTCCGGTGGTGAGCTGGTGGGTCATAGCGCGGGGTCGCGGGGTGGCCTACGGCCAGGTCACAGGATTGACTTGTTGAGAATTCTACATTCTGAGCCAAGAGCACATGGGATCATGCGGGTGGGGCCGGGACGAGACAGCGGACGCGACATCGCAGGATCCCCCCATATAGGCTCCGACCTCGAACCGAGTCCCGCCGGGTGGTCCACCCCGTGCTGGACCGACGTAACTGCGTTCCGGGTCGCCTGCCACCCCCTGCGCGCCGTGCCCGTGTCTGCCTCGCCCCGGACGGTTCCCAGAAAACCGCGAACGGGGGCTGTGGGCTATCCCCGGAATCCGGGGGTCGCGGACCCGTTTCGTACTGACTGGCTGCTTCCGGCGGGCATCAGCGGGTATCAGTGGGCATCAGCCAAAAGCTCCCACGGCCCCCCGCACCGCTGCGCGTGTTCCACATCCCCGAGTTCGGGGGCACCTTAGCCCGGTCGCGGGGCCGTACACTCCGGCCCGGACGAGGCGTTGAGCTGGGCCGGGGAACGTGCGAGGAGGTAACGGAGCTGGATTCGACGGCATCGGCGGCGCGGGTCGGCACGTCGTCCGGAGAGGTTATCGGGATTCCAGTGGGCGGCCAGCTCGTTTTCGGCCGGGGACCGGACGTGGACGTGATGATTGCGGTCGGACGCGGGCTGTCCCGCCGGGCTGGGCTCATCGCCGCCGTCAACGGCGGCGCATGGGTCGCCAACATCAGCTGTACACATGCGCTCTACACGGTCAGCGACGGTTACCGGATCCGGTTGCCGCGGATGGAGGAGCAAGGCGAGCCGTGCGGCGGATGGTTTCTCCGGGCCGGAACCGTGCTGGTCGGTTCACGGGCAATGCTGGACGAAGGCCAGCCCCTGCGGGTGGCGGTCGGCGCTTCGGCCGAGGACTTCGACCCCACGGCCACCGCCGGCCGGGAACGGGTGCCGGGGCGGCTGGACGACGACTCGACCCTGCTTCCGTTGTATCTGGACCCGAAGACCAAACTGTTCCTGGTGGCGCTGATGTGGTGCCGGCCGTGGCTGATCGACCCGACTCGCACCACGCCACTGCCCCGGACACCGGAGATCGCCCGGGCCGCGCTCGAGGTGACCGACGCGCATTTCGAACTGGAGCGCTTCGACAACGACCCGGCGTTTCGGGACCGGCTCTCCGCCCGGGTCGGCGAGCATCTCAAGGCACTGCGCCACAAGATCACCGAACGTGCTCTGGTCCGCCCCGGCGTCCGGCTGTCCGACGAGGTCGTCGTCGAGGTGCTGTTGGAGAACGCGGTCATCACGCCGGCGGATCTGGCCCGGCTCAATGATCCGGCCTGGTGCTCCCGCCAGGAGGACCTCTGGTGGACCCGGCGGCCGTGACCGGTGCTGCTACCGCCGGCCGGCGGCCACGTCCGCGGGTCCTGGCTGGACGTCCCCGCTGGGCGTCACGGATGGACGTCGAACGAGGCATGCGCGGTGGACCCGTCGGTTGCCGTGGCGACGACGGTGTAATGCCCCGGTGGGATTGGGCCGGTGAAGAACTCGTGCGACTGGTTGATCGTGTAGTTGAAGGTGCCGGCCAGGTCGATCGTCTGCTGATAGCCGGACACCCTGCCACCGGCCAACGTGACCGTGACCAACTGGTTGGGCACCCAGCCGCGCCCATGTACCACGAACCCGGTGGCTCCGTCGCCCATCGGCTGGTTGACCAGCAGCTGCGGCCGTCCGCCGGGACGGTCGGAAGCTCCGGACAGCGGCGGCCCTGGCCCGAGCAGGCGTGGGTCATACCCGCTGTAGGCGTTCTGGGAATTCTGCGTCTGGTTTGCCCGGCTGCTGGATCGAGCGCCCAGGATGCCGCCCGCGATCAGCAGAGCGGCCACCGTGCCTATCGATATTATGATCATGGCGGCCTGGCCGAAACGCGGCTCCTTCGCCGTCGGCGACCGGCCCTCGCCCGCCCGGCCCTTGCCTGGCCGGCGGTTACCTCGCCCGCCCGGCGGAGCGCTTGGCCGCGGCAACTGCCGGGCGGGCAAGGCGAATCGGCGCCGTCCAGCCGCTTCAGCAACGCCGGGCGAGGCGGCCGAGGCAGCGGCTGCGTCCTGTTGCGTGGTGGGTACGGCCATAGCATCCGAAGCGAGCGGGCCTGGGTGGGAAGTGAGCGAGCCGGGGCGGGAGGCGAGGGTGGCGTCCGGGCCGGTCGGCTCGGGGATCCGGGCGGTGGCCTGGGGGCGTTTCCGGTACTCCTGGATCAGGGCCAGTCCCGCCGCCGGCAGTACCGACGGCTCCGAGCCGTGCTCTGTTTCAAGGTCCACATACGGCGCGAGCTCGGCGAGCAGCACCGCCGGAGTGGGCCTGCGCTGCGGATCCCGGTCCAGGCAGGCGGCTACCAGGTCGGTCAGCTCCGGCGGCAGCCCGCTGAGGTCCGGCGGTTCGGTGGCCAGTTGGATCAGGATGTCCATCACAGTTTCCCCACGGTATGGGGCGTGCCCGCTCCCGGCGTACAGCAGCGTGGAGCCGAGCGAGAACACGTCACTCGCGACGGCTACCTGGCGGGTGTTGCGGGCCTGTTCCGGCGCCATGTACGCGGGTGTGCCGACCGCTCCGTGTGTCGAGGTGAGCTGGATTCGCTCCACCGCCCGCGCCACCCCGAAGTCGATCACTCGCGGCCCGTCCAGGGAGACCAGCACGTTCGACGGTTTCAGATCCCGGTGCACCAGCCCGGCACCGTGGATCGACTCCAGCGCCTCCGCGCAGCCGGCGGCCAGCCAGCGGACGGCCGGCACCGGCAACGGGCCGCACGCCCGCACCAACCGGTCCAACGATGGAGCTGGCACGTATGCGGTAGCCAGCCATGGCACGCCGGCGTCCGGATCAGCCGCGACCACGGCAGCCGTGAACACTCCGCTGACCCGCCGTGCCGCCGCCACCTCCTGCGTGAACCGAGCCCGGAAATCCGGTTCTTCGGCGTACTCCGGTTTGATTGTCTTCACCGCAACCAGACGGCCAGCCGCTGACCTGCCTAAATAGACCCGGCCCATGGAGCCGGCCCCGAGCTGGCCCAGTAAGACGTACGAACCAATCCGGTCCGGATCCCGCCCAGACAACGGCCCGAGCAACGCCTGTTGGGCACCCATGCACGTTCTCCTGCTTCCCATCCGGGGATATTGGTGTCCATCATGCCGATTCTCGGGCCGGGGCAGGTTCTCGGCCCGTACCGCGGCTGGAGCCAACCGGCGGAAGCGGTCAGGGCCGGCCCTGCCGGGGGCACGATGTTGAGCACGGTTTTCCTGACAGCCCGGTCGTCGGCCGCATAACGCGGTGCGGTGGCCATTTCGGCCGGCGCGAGCGTGGCGCTGACGCACGGGAGCTCACGCGCGCAGCCATACGTCCCGAAGCGCGCGGGGAAGCCCGGCTTCGCCGATGGGCTGAGCGGGGATCCCGGAGCGCGGCCCGGGGACCGTCAGGCCGCATCGATGTAGAGGTTTTCAGGCCATGAGCACATCACGGTGCCGCCACGCGAGGGCCAGCAGCGCCGCGCCGGCAGCTTGCGTCGGTTCGCGGCGGACGATACGCGCTACGTTCTGTTCACTGAAGGCGATGCCGGGACCGCTGCTGCCGGCAGCCAGTGTCGACAGCACGCGGCCTTCATTGTTGGCCGTGACCAGATTGCCGAACACCTCGTCGAACATGGGCGCGTCGAACACGGCGACGGTGAGGAGGTCGGTGGCGAAGGTGAGTGGGTCGGTGCCCATGCCGAGCACAAACAGCCGCAGCTGGCCGCGGTCGCGAGCGCGGTTCAGGCGGGCGGCGAACGGCCAGGCATCATAGTCGATCGGTAAGAGGTCACTGCCGTAGTTTTCTGGGTTTCCCAGAAGTTCCTCAGAGAACTCGCGGATGCTGGATCGCCACAGGTCGAAATCGTTTCTTTCGTTTCCCGGCGCGGTACCGGATGGCTGGAAGACCCCGACGGGGATCACCTGATACAGCCC
The DNA here is from genome assembly GCF_917627355.1 of Protofrankia sp. Cj3. NCBI lineage: Bacteria > Bacillati > Actinomycetota > Actinomycetes > Frankiales > Frankiaceae > Protofrankia > Protofrankia sp. Cj3. Next base: position 26,112 of record NZ_CAKJTR010000028.1, read on the forward strand.
GCCGGCGTGGCCGACCGTGGCCGGGTCGCGCCAGTGCAGCAGGAACGATGCCGCGCCGGCCGTCCGGTCGACGCGGAGCGTCAGCGTGCTGATCGCCATGTTCGTCGAGCGGGCGGTGAGGTCCCACGGTTGCGCGACCGCGGCGCGCAGCGGCGTCCCGCCAAGGCCCAGCGTGTGGGCCGCGTACTCGTGGGCGCACGCTTCGCCGACGTCCAGGGCGTCGAAGTAGCGCCCACGGCCGAACAGCATGCGGCCTCGGCCGCCGGACAGGTCGGCGGCCAGGAGCCGGTACGTGGGCAGGTTGTTGAACACCGCCGGTGCGGCGAGCTCCGCGACGGCGGCGGAGTAGGTGCCGTACCGGGTGCCGTTCGCGCGCAGGGGCCGGACCGGCTCGGAAAGCTGTTCCCTGCCGGTCAGCCCGCGGGCGCCACCGGTCACGTCGAGATGGAGATCGATCGAGTCCAGCGGCAACGGGACGGGTGGCAGCCACCGCTGGTCGGCGAGCAGCGGAGTGCCTGCCACGCGGACGTCCGGCGGGTAGTCATCGGCTGCCGTCACCGCGAGCGTGAAGCGGTGTCTGATCAGGTGGCTGCGGACCCGCAGCCATTCCCGTTCGCTGTCGCTTGGGCCAGAGAGCCGTTCGTCGATCGTCATCCGCTTTGTCCCCGCTCTGCCACTGAGTATGTGCGGCCCGCGGCCCACAGTCCCGCACTACGCCGGGCCTGGATCTGGACACGTCAGCCGGCCGGCGAGGCGGATCAGACTAAAGGATCATTAAGAGCGCCCGGCAATAGGGCGTTCGATCAGGGAGCGGCGTCCGGGTGGATGGATCGCGAGGCGGCGGAGGGAGGCGCCCTGTGTGGGGCGTCGACCGACGAGCCGGGGCACCCGTGCATCGCGCGGCGATGGACGGGGAGCGATGACGCGAGGCGCCGACCGGGCGGCGCGGGCCGGACAGTCCTATTGCCGGAGGCTCTAAATATCCCGGCGCCGAGTGAGCTGGACGCCGATTGTGCCGAAGAGCAGCGTGTATCCAATCATGATTATCAGGCCGGTCCACTGCGGCGGCGCATGGTCGAACGCCTGCCCGGGGGTGGTCATGACCAGCGAGGCGACCGCGGGCGCGATCACGATCGCCCCTTGAACCCACGTATGGTGGTAGGCGTTGTAGATCAGTTCGAAGATGACCGCGACCGCGGCGGTGCCGAGCAGGTAGGCGGCAATGCCGGTGATGACCGAGCCGAGCTGGCTGCGGATGAGGGTGCCGAGTCCCAGGCCGAAGATGGCCCACATGATGAACGCCAGTAGGTTGAGCAGCACCGATCGGACCACGGCCCAGTCGGCCAGTGAAACACCAAGCTGCTGGCTGTGTAGGTAGATCGGGGTGACGATGACATCGATCAGGGTCGACACGAGCCAGAACAGGGCGCCAAAGCAGGCGGCGGCGATGAACTTGGCCACGATGACCGTGCCGCGGCGTGGATTGGCCAGGTAGGTCGCCGTGGCGGTCTGGTGGCTGTACTCGTTGGTCACGACCAGGACACCGATGAGCATCGCGAACAGCACACCGAGGAACTGGCCAGAGGTCATCATGTTGCTGGCGATCGCGGCCTGGCCGGCGTGCGTGTGCGCACGGGCGGCGGTGGCAAGGGCCTGGGCCCTGTCGGCTGGGTCCAGACCAGCGAGTGCCGGGTGCAGGTCGTAGTGGTGGGAGACGCCGTTGCGGAGCAGCGCCTCCGCGGTGACGAGAACGATGCCGATACTGAACATCCACCACGTGTTCGTGGTGCGTATCTTCATGATTTCGGCGCGGACCCGGTGCATCGGGGCGAAGCCGGTGCGCGGCGCGGCCGAGATGACGAGGCTGTCGAGCGGGCTCATCGGATTGTGGCCTTGCCTCTGGTGAGTTCGAGGAAGACGTCTTCCAGGCCGGGCCGTTCGGTGACCAGCTGATGCACGACGACACCGGCACGGGCGGCAGCCTCGCCGACCGCGGTGGCGTCCATGCCGGTGATATGCAGGTCGCCGTTCTCGCGTGTGACAACCACGGCGTCCTCGCCGCATGCGGCGGTCAGCTTCTCGGCGTCGGAGATGCGGACCAGGACGCGGGCGGAATGCGCCATCGAATCCAGCACCGAGTCGACCGTCCCCTGGGCGACCAGCCGGCCGGCGGCGATGATGACCAGGTCGTCGGCAAGCTGCTGCATCTCGGCAAGGAGATGACTGGAGACCAGCACGGTGCGGCCGTCGGCGGCGAGGGCTTTGAGCAGGTCGCGCATCCAGCGGATACCGTCGGGGTCCAGGCCGTTGGCCGGCTCGTCGAGGATCAGGACCCGCGGGTCGCCGATCAGTGCCGCGGCGATCCCCAGCCGTTGCCGCATGCCCAGCGAGTAGCCCTTGAATGTGCGGCGCCCCGCCGGGGTGAGACCGACGAGTTCGAGGACCTCGTCGGCGCGCTCCAGGGGGATGCCGACGGACTGGCAGATGATCCGCAGATGGTTGCGGCCGGTGCGGCCCCGGTGGGCGGCGCTTGTCTCCAGCAGCCCGCCGACATGGCGCAGCGGCTCCGGCAGGTCGATATAGCGGATGCCGCCGATGGTGGCGGTGCCCGCGGTCGGTGCGGCAAGGCCGAGGATCATGCGTAGTGTCGTGGTCTTCCCCGCGCCGTTGGGGCCCAGGAAACCTGTGACCCGGCCCGGCCGCACGACGAACGACAGGTCGTCCACTGCCGTGACTCCGTTATAACGCTTGGTCAGGCCGGAGACAACGATCTGACCGTCGAACGCCGGGCGCGGTGTTGCCGATCGCACGCCCTTGCCCGAGATCAGCGGTGGTAGGGCAGGATCCGTCCCGCCCATCGAGGGCGGCTCCTCCTGCCTCGCTTTATGGTTGCGGATGTACCATACGGTGCTGCCGATAGTGAGCAGAAGCAGGAGAACCAGCATCAGCGAACCCATCGCGGGGTGGGCCGGAGCGCGGTGGCGGTGTAGGTGGCTGGTCGATCGTCATGGGCCATGGCAGAACTCTAGGTAGTAAGAGCGCCCGGCAATAGGGGACGCGGCGTCACGGGGCCAGGGCACGCACCTCGCCGCATCGCTCCCCGTCCATCGCCGCGCGATGCACGGGTACCCCGGCTCGTCGGTCGCCACCCAACACCAGGGTGGCTCCCTCCTCCGCCTCGCGATGCACGCACCCCGACCCCGCTCCTTGATCCACGCCCCTACTGCCGGGCGCTCTGAGAGCGCCCGAGAATAGGACTGTCCGGATCGGGCGCGGATGAGCCGCTCCCTGACCGAACGCTCTATCCTCGGGCGCTCTCAGTGGCCGCCGCCGGGCCGCGATTGCCGCCAGGCTGGTGTGGCTGGTGTGGGGGAGTGTCCGCCGGATTGCAGGGCCCGCGGCGGAGTGCCGCGGGCTTCGCGATCCGGCGGATGGTGGTCAGCGCCAGTTGAAGAGCTGGCCGCGTACGGCGCCACCGGGGAACTGTGCGGTGTGCAGGTTGGTGTAGAAGTTCGAAGGCTGAGTTGCGATGTCCTTGACCAGCGCCGCGTCAAGGCCCGTGGCAGTGCCGGCCACGGCGAAGATCGTGCTGGGCATCGGGGTGGTGAAGAGCGGCACGACGACCGGGCCGTTGACCCCGAATGTTCCCTTGTGGATGTGGCCGAGGGTCGGTGAGATACCCAGCCAGGCGAAGGAATAGCCGACCTCTGTGTCCCGAGGATGGATGAACGCCACCGCCCGACCGGTCGGGTCGCCGACCGCCGGACCGCCGGCAACCGGGACCTCCTGGTCACCGGAGAGGAACGCCTTGCTTCCGCTGCCCCCGAGCAGGCTGAGCAGATCGGCGGGCGCATCCAGCTTGGTGAGCTGGCCGCGTACGGCGCCACCGGGGAATTCCTGTGTGTGCAGGTTCAGATAGAACCCGGCCGGGTCCGCGCGCAGCGCGTCCGCTATAGCTGGGTCGCTGACTGTTACAGCACCCGCATCCGCGGTCACCGTTTCTGGCACCGCGGTACCCCACAGCGCCACCTTGACATCGCCGTTGACGCCAGCGGCGCCTTGATGGATGTGACCGAGTGTCGGCGCGCCGATTCCCTTCCAGGAGAACGCGAAGGTCACGCGGTCACCCTGCAACCGGATGATGGCGGTGGCGCTACCGTCGGGATCGCCGACCGCTGGTTTGCCGGCAACCGGTACCTCGTTAGAGCCCTCCAGTTTGGCTTTGAAGAATACCGGCTTGAGCCGGGCGCGCCGGATGCCAGCGGCGCGATCTGGCCTGGCGGTGGTGCTTGTGACGGTCGTGTGGTCTGGCGTGTGCGGGGCCGCCTGGGCGGTTGCCTGCACCGCTGTGACACCGACCAAACCAAGACTGAGTGCCAGCGTCGACAGCGCTAAAGCGGGTGCTCGCATCTCCCATATCCTTTCGTACCGGTAGCTCCGTATAGAGTCCATTTGGCGGATCATCATAGACACGTGGCGCGGGCTGCCGTTGGTTCACCGCAGCTTGGTTCTGTCGTCCGTTGAACTGGGGCGGGGACGGCTACGTGTGAGTTCCGAATCCATCTCACCTGTCTGGAGGAAATCTCATGCGCACCCGGATGTTCTTACTCGGGGCACTCCTTGTCACCAGCCTCGCCGCCTGCGGTAGCGGATCCGGCCAGGGCCAGCACGACACCCCGGCTACCCCGGCCACCCAGGCCGCGGAGCCGGTAGCGGTCAAGATCGCAGATTCCAGCCTCGGGCCCATCCTGACCGACCAGGACGGACGGACTCTCTACGCCTTCGCTGAGGACAAGAACGGCACCAGCACCTGCACGGGCCAGTGCGTCGCCACCTGGCCCGCGCTGATCAGCCGTACCCCTGTCGTCGCCGGGACAGGCACCGACAAGGGGCTCCTGTCGCAGGTCACCCGGGCCGAAGGAACCAACCAGGCGGTTTACGGCGACTGGCCTCTCTACCTCTACGTCGGCGACATGGGACCCGGTGACGTCGATGGGCAGGGCGTCGACGGTGTCTGGTTCGTGATCGGCGCCGATGGGAAGCTGATCAAAACGACATCGTGACCGCCGGCCGCACGGTGCGGAATCGACCGCCAGCGTCGCCTCCGGGCATCGACAGCCATGTGTAGGGCCGGCAGCCGCGGGTAGCCCGGATCGTCGCGGGGCATCGGACCAGACATTGGCCCAGGCGGTCGGCGGGCGTTCGCACGACGGGTTTGCTACCGGTGACAGAAGTGGTCACCGGTAGTGAGCCATGCACACCACGTGCGCGCGGCGGCTGGCGATGGAGGCCCGCCGCCGGCCGCCACGGTGAACCGACGCGTTCGGGTGGCATTCGACCGGAGGCCAGGACCTGGAGGCCACCGGAGCTGGAGGCCACCGGAGCTGGAGGCCACCGGAGCCGGAGGCCACCGGATCCGGGTGGCGATACTCTCCTCATCGTGCTGAGAGAACTCGATCTGCGGGGAACCCTTCCCTCGCCGGTGCGGCTGCGTGGGCTGCTGCCCCGCGCGGCCCTGGACGTCGACGCGGCCTTGGACGCGGTTCGTCCTGTCTGTGACGATGTGCGTGACCGTGGTGACGCTGCGGTCCTCGACGCGGGCGAGCGCTTCGACGGGGTGCGCCTGGACGCGCTGCGGGTTACGCCCGCCGCGCTCACCGACGCGCTTGCGCACATCGGCACGGCCGTCCGGGACGCCCTGGCGGAGGCGATCCGCCGTACCCGGCTGGTCCATCGCGCGCAGTGCCGTGAACCGGTGACCGTCGAGGTGGCGCCGGGTACCCGGGTCACCGAACGCTGGATCGCGGTGGAGCGGGTCGGTCTGTACGTGCCGGGTGGGCGGGTCGCCTACCCGAGCAGCGTGGTGATGAACGTCGTGCCAGCGCAGGAGGCTGGTGTGGCCTCGCTTGCCGTGGCCTCGCCGCCACAGCGGGAGTTCGGTGGGCTGCCCCATCCGGTCGTTCTTGCCGCTTGCGCGCTACTGGGTGTGGACGAGGTGTACGCGGCGGGTGGCGCGCAGGCGATCGCGATGTTCGCGCATGGAACAGCCAGCTGCCCGGCTGTGGACGTGGTGACCGGGCCGGGCAACATCTACGTGACCGCGGCCAAGCGGCTGCTGCGTGGCCTGGTCGGGGTGGATGCCGAGGCCGGGCCGACCGAGATCGCGATTCTCGCCGACCATACCGCGGATCCCGCGTACATCGCGGCCGATCTGGTGTCGCAGGCCGAGCACGATCCGATGGCCGCCTGTCTGCTCGTCACCCCGTCCGTCGAGCTGCGCGACGCGGTCGTGGTCGAGCTGTCCAAGCGGGTGCCGGTGACCCGCCATCGCGAGCGGGTGGAGGCTGCCCTGGCCGGTCAGGGCGCGGTGGCTGTGGTCGACGATGTGGATGCGGGCCTGACCGTGGTCAACGCCTGGGCCGCCGAGCATCTGGAGATCCAGACCGTGGACGCGGCCACGGTCGCCGCCCGGGTCCGTAACGCCGGGGCTGTGTTCGTCGGGCCGTGGGCGCCGGTGTCGCTCGGTGACTATCTCGCCGGTTCCAACCATGTCCTGCCGACGGGCGGCACCGCCCGGCACAGCGGCGGGCTCGCGGTGGCCGCTTTTCAACGGCAGGTCCACGTAGTGGAGTGCGACCGTGCGGCGCTCGCCCAGGTGGCTCCCTGGATCGCCGCGCTCGGTGGCGCTGAGGATCTCATCGCTCACGTCGACGCGGTGGAGGCGCGTCTGCGTTGACCGGGGCGGCGGGCTCGGCCACCAGCTGGCGGCGACGGACCTTACCGGACATGGTCCGTGGCAACCGGTCGGTGAACCGCACTGACCGGGGGCAGAGGCCGGCACTCAGATGCCGCGCCGCGTGGGTGAGCAGCGTCGCCTCCAGCGCGCTGCCCGGCTGGTGGCCCAGGGCTGGGACAACCACGGCCTGCGCGACCGTACCGCCCGTCGGGTGAGCCAGCGGCACGACCGCGACATCGGTGACAGCGGGATGCAGCCGCAGCACGGATTCGATCTCGTACGGAGAGATCCTCCGGTCGAACGACTTGAACATCTCGTCACGGCGTCCAAGCAGGCGAATCCATCCGTCCGGGCTCATCTGCGCCATGTCCCCGGTGCGGTATCTGCCGCCAGCCCGGATGCCAGCGGTTCGCTCGGCGTCGTCGAGGTAGCCGGCCATCACACCGACCGGCCCCGTCGCCAGGTCCACGCACAGCTCGCCGCATCCGGCGGCATCGGGATCTTCCAAGGTGATCTGGTAACCCGGGAGCGGTTTGCCAACCCAGCCCGGTCGTGGCCGCAGCCCGGGTGTGGTGCCGACCAGGGCGGTCGTCTCAGTCTGGCCGTAACCATCACGGACCGGCACCTGCCACGCGCCGCGGATGGCGTCGGCGAGATCAGGTTCAAGCGGCTCGCCGGCACTGAGCGCCTCACGCAGCGCCGGGCGTGCCGACCGCAGATACGGGCGCATCCCGCGCCATACGCTCGGCGGCGCGCAGAAGGTGTCGATACGCAGCTCCACGAGCAGGCCTGGCAGCCCTCCCAGCATGAGTGTTTCCGCACGCGGCGCGACGACCGTGGCTTCGGCGCTCCAGGGGACAAAAAGACTGCTCCATGAATGCTTGGCCCAGCCGGGGGCGGAGATGTTCACATGTCTGTCCCCGGGAAGAAGGCCATTCCAGTACATGCTGGACAGATGCCCGACGGGATAGCTGCTGTGGGTGTGGGCCACCAGCTTCGGGCGGTCGGTTGTACCAGAGGTGAAATAACAGAAGGCGACATCGTCCGCTGGAGTCGGCGCGGCCGGGGTGAATGCCGTCGCCGCGGACAGGCTGTCGTCATAGGAGGCCCAGTTCGGAACATCACCGGGAACGGCTATCCGGACGCCGGGGAGAGTGATTCCGTCGAAACGCCCGGCGGTGTCCGCGCGGCAGACCAGATGGCGAATTCTTCCGCGGCTGACACGGTCGGCGGCTTCCGGTGCGGTCAGGTTCGGATAGGTGGGGATGAGCACCGATCCGAGCTTGAGACAGGCGAGCACGCACTCCCACAGCTCCCGCTGCTGGCCAAGGACGATCATCACACGGTCTCCCCGCGCGACACCGAGGCCCCGCAACCAGTTCGCGGTCGCGTTGGAACGGGCCGACATCCGCGCATAGCTGACCGTGGCTGTGTCACCATTCGGGTCAAACAGCTCGAGAGCGGGCCGGTCGTTGTCCCGCGCCACGACGTCAAACCAGTCGAGCGCCCAGTTGAACGTGGCCGGGCGCGGCCACGCGAACGCGGCGCGGGCGGCATCGTGATCAAGTCTCAGGCGGATGAGGACATCCCGGGCGGCACGAAACCACTCGGTCGCTCCGGCCGGGTCCGCGCGGGGGCTGTCCGGCACATGTGTCGTGGTCATGGCCGGCTCGTCGGTATGAACGGCTGCCGGCTGGTCACATCCGCGGGTGACGCCAGCACGTCGCCGGCTATGCTGTCCGCGTCCGCCATGAACTCACCCCATGGGCCAGGCCGGCTGCTGCCGACCTGGGTGAACCACCGGGTATGTTCGGACGGAATACCGAGAACGTACAGCCCGGGCTGTGGCACACCATTCCCGCCAACGGGGTGGAAGGGCGCGCCGGTCACCCAGACACCGCCGGTGTCATAGGATTTTCCCGCTCCGCTGTTTATATAGCTGGTGAATGTCCCGGTTCGCACCAGCTGACGCAGCAGCGGTGACTGCGCGCGCCGCAGATCCGGCTCGGGAATCCGGGCGTCAATCACCGCGTCCAGCCGGACGCGGGCACCCTCGACCTGTTCGGAGTCCGCGAAGAAACAGCCTTCGGTGTCATCGATGTCGAAGACGGCCGCGGGCCCGACAACACGTAGCACACCGCAGCGCATGAGCGCGAGGAACTGGCGCAGCCGTATGAAAGGCGGTCCCGTCGACACGAGGGAACATATGGGCGCGAACCAGCCGAGGAAGTCCTCGCGATGGGACGCTGGTGTCAGGCCGGCATAGCTCACCGCTGCCCGGATAACGGAGCGGACGTCTCGCAGGACGTCGAGCGCGGCCTTCACCGGCCCGTCGACGTTACCCAGTTCGGCGGCAGCGACATCGGCTCGGATAAATTCAGCGAGCGCTTCCTGGAAAGCCTGCGGACTGGTGAACCGCCGGCCCGCGAACGGCCGGGCGCACTGCGGGAGGTCCAGTTTCGGCAGATCGCCGACGTCGAAACGGCATGCCTGCGCGGACAGGGCCTCCCGCGGTGGCGTGTCGCGGGCCGAGATGATTACGGCATCGCTGAACATGGCGGCGATTTCAGCGCCGAACCGGTTGCGGATCTCGGTGGCGTAGTAGACCAGCTCGACTTCGGCCAGGAGCCAGGGCAGGACGTCCTCGCGAAAGTCCAGCTGTCCCCGCCGGCGCGCCGCTGTGATTCTTCGCAGCGTGAACAGGCGTGGCTGGTAGGCATGATCGAAGCTCTTTTGGTTACGTCCCCGTGCGGCGACTGGAACACCACCGCGCGAGCCGGCGACGATGAACGGCTCCCGCCCGCTCGGCATATAACGCAGCTCATCGGGGCCGCACACGAAACGGCCGCCCCGGCCCACCGTCAGCCACGCCGTGACGTCGTGGAAGGCCAGTCCCAGCCCGATTACCCCCACCGTTGACGCGGCCGGGAGCGTATCGAGAGCCATATCCGCCGCCGAGTCGGCTCGGACGTACCGGGCGCCGCCGCGGGTGGCGAATGCCGACAGGCGGCGCTGGTTTTCGTCCAGCGCCGGCAGGGTATGACCGGTACAGATGACAACCCGATCGGCAAATATCTCGGTTCCGTCCGCCAGCCCCAACCGGAACTGTCCGTCGTGTTGCCGGTCGAGGCTGTCCACACGCCCGCGGACACCGACGAAGCGGATGCCGGCAGGCAGGCTGTTCCGCACCGCGTCGAGGACGAAACACAGGTATTGCCCGTAGCTCTGGCGGGGCGCGTACCCGTACGGATCCGCGTTCTGCGCACCGGACGCGCACCACCATTCCCCGAAGCTCGGTCCCGCTCCAGGCCGGGGCGGGCCGCTGTCAGGCGGGCCCGAGAACATGGTCACCTCGCCGGCGGGTGTGTTCATCAGCAACCACTCGGGCTGATCAGGCCGCCATATCCGGCCGGCACCGACGTGTTCCTGGTCGATCGCGTACAGTTCGATGCCGCGGATCGGTCGGGTGTCCGCGCAGCGGGCCGCGATCCTCTCGATCACGGCTGTGCCTCGGGGCCCGGTACCGATCACCGCGATCCGCAGTGGCCGGGGCGATCCAGGCACCGCCACAGTGGCCGCCGCCTGCTGAGCGGCACGATCGTTTTTTCGGGCGGTGTAGGAGAGCATCTCCAGCAGCTGGCCCGCGCTTATCGCCGTGCTTGTCGCCGTCGTCGCCGACGGGTGCTGGTTCGGCAGCGGAAGCCCCCCGACCTCGGCCCAGCGCAGCCGACCGTCAGAGGCAATCATGGACCGGGCGATTCCCGGGTTGTCAGCGTGCAGGCAGAACGGCACATCCAACAGCCCGTGCGCGAAGGCGCGCAGCAGCGCCTGGCCGATGTCGTCGCACAGGCCCATAACAGCGTCGACAATGCGTTTGGCCTCGTCGAACACCTCCCCGTAGTCCACCTCGGACAGGGTCGGCAGGCCGGCCGCCTCACGCGCGATGCCAGCGCGCAGGGCGGCGGCCGTCAGGGCCGAGATGTTCTCCGGCACCGCCGGTATTCGATGCGCCTCGGCCGCTGTCTTGACTATCAGCCGTTCCGCGCCCCCGCACACCGCGATGTCGACGCTGCTTTCCAGCAGGCGCCGCGCGCCAGCGGCGCTGGCCGGGTAGACACCCATATAGGTGTAAAGCACGATGTGTGACTCGACATCCGGCGGAAGCAGGGCCGTGGCCAGATGGCGTAGCGCGGCCAGCGCCTCGATGTCCTGCACGGGGTGGGTCTGCTGGGCGTAGCTGAGCGAGACGCTGTCCACACCATGCTCGACGAAGAAGAGCGCTTCCAGCAGGCTCATCGCGACCAGCAGGGACGGCGGGCACAGCTGGCCCATCAGGCATCCACCGAAGGTCTCCAGATGCGCTCGGAGCCCGGCCGTCCGACAACCGGCGGCGAACTGGCGCGTGGCGGTCCTCCACTGGCGCACCGACCGGGCCAGTGGGGTCCGTCCATAGGGGAGGCAGTAGGACACCGGACCGCCTTCGGTCGCGGACAGACCGGCCAGGAGCATGTTCGTGAAGATCTCGGCTGGCGCGGCTGACCCGTGCCGGACCTGGACGGGAATCTTTCCACGGGCGGCCGTGACCACCATCGCCGTGATGCGCGGACCGTGCGCGACGATGGGAAAGCCGTTCAGGGACTCGCCGCCCGCGGCCAGCGCCCGCTGGGCCGCCGCATGATCGCCGACCCGGGTGTAGCTGTCGAGCGTGATCGTGCCGACGGTGGGCGCATCGATGGAACCGACCGCCTGGATGCCGGCGGCCATCTGTGCCGGGTCGGGCATGCCCATACGCGGCTGGACAACCAGCCGGCCGGCAGCCGCGTGGAATCGAACGTAGGAACCGAGGTCCGCCGGCAGCAGGAGGGTCATGCCGCACCTTTCCCCAGCTCGGCTCGGGTACCGAGGGTCAGCAGGAGACCGGGCAGAGTTCGGGGGTCGGTCCGCTCGTCGCACACGGTGTCGAATCCGGCGTCGAGGAGCTCGGCCGATATTCCTTTTCCAGCGTCCCCGTGTATTCCCAGCCGCCCTCCGATGATGGCCGGTATATATCGGGTGGATGGCGCTGTCCGGATCCGGCGGATCAGCCGTGCCCCGTCCATCCGCCCGTGGCCGTTCACGGTACTGACGACCAGGGCATCGGGCCGGAGCGCCGTGATGGAGGACAGCACGAGGTCGTCCGGTACGCACGGGCCGAGATTGTGAACCTGGTAGCCCGCCTCTTCGAGAAGGAGATGCAGGAATACCAGATTCCAGGTGTGGGAGTCTGAGGAGACAGTGGTCAGCAGCACCTGCCGGCTCGGTATGGTGGGCGTGTTCACCGGACGATCGATTCCTCGGCCGTCGAGGCAGCCGGACGTGCGTGGGTGCCTGTCGTGGCGGTCTCGGCCGTGTTCCTGATCTCACCCGCCGACGGCTCTCTCGCCACCGCGGGCTTGCTGCGGATCGCCAGTACCGTGCAACCCAGCCTGCTGGACATCTGATGCCGCGTTCCCGGGCCTTCGACCACCAGGTCACCGGCGCTGAACGACCGCCCGTCGCTGCGGTCGAGGGTGCCGTCGAAGACGAGCATCAACTCGTAGCCAAGGTGCTCGTGGAAATCTCCGTGCGCGCCGGGGGGAAATCGTAAAAGCAGCCCGGCGGAGTCCTCACCGCCATCGTCCGGAGCCCACAGGATGTGGTGTTCGACCCCGGCTCGTCCCGGCTCCACCCATGAAGTCCAGGTGAGTTCGGACATCTCGAAGCCGCTGCGGAAGACGTTCCTGACAACGTGATCATGCATGACCTGGCCCTCCGTCGGTGCTCTGCCGCGGACTACGGCGCGTTTCGGAAGTCGTCGTTTGATCGGGGAGCCGCGTTCAGGTGGTTGCTGGCAAGGGCACGGGCTACCCCGATACCGGATGAGTGGTATATGGGATGGCTGAGAACGCGGCCAGGGCCGCCTGGGCATGGCGAACCGGACAGGCGGCTTTCGAAACACGCT